>JAJQBO010000183.1:39600-56635 GCA_021203245.1 Planctomycetaceae bacterium | reverse complement strand
CATCGGATATTTTGAAAATGCAGGCTACCCCGTTCACGGACTTTTTTAAAACGCTATAGATTCGCCATTTCTCGTTAGAAAAGGGGTGCCTGTCCTACTGAACTGTCCTTGTCAAACCTATGAAGCAGCGAAAAACATGCCCCATGGTGATCTGGAGTTTTACGGTTGTCCAGAATGCGGGTTCCTGTGGAATAAGGCATTTAAACAGGTCAGCTATAACAGCAACTACGTCAACAATCAATCGCACTCCTCCTATTTTGCCCGTTACCTCGAAGAGACCATTCACAGCCTCATCGAAGACGAAAATCTCCGAGGAAAACATATTGTGGAGGTTGGTTGCGGCCAGGGTGATTTCTTGCGACTTCTCGCGGCTCGGTCGGGAGAGAGTATCACGGGAACAGGTTTCGACCCGACCTATAAAGGGCAATGCGAAGTTCGCTCAGAGGACGGAAACAAGGTAATACTGCGATTTTACCCACAATCGGCATCACCCACAAAACTGGTCACAAAAGCAGATGCGGTCATCAGCCGCCATGTTATTGAGCATATCCAATATCCCACAAAATTTATTGTCGACTTATCCTCATTATTGGACCATAATGGTAAGCTATTTATCGAGACGCCATGCGCTGAATGGATCGTGAGGAATCACGTTTCATGGGATTTTTTCTACGAACACTGTTCTGTTTTTAGCGTCAATGCACTGGTCAGGTTAGTAGAGTCTTCAGGGTTTACCGTTGATGCCGTCGAACACCGTTTCGGCGGTCAGTATTTATGGCTGTCGGCAAGAAGGGTAACGTCTGTAAAAACTTCAATAGACCGCTTCGCCGCTGATGAGCGGGAATGGAAAACGAGGACGGACTCGGTGATATCCACGCTCACGCAAAAGGGCAATATCGCACTCTGGGGAGCCGGTGCGAAAGGGGTTACTTTTGCCAATGAATTCGATTCCGAGGGCGTAAGGTTTGTTGCCGTTGTCGACGTAAATCCCGACAAACAGGGGAAATTCGTTCCGTCAAGCGGGCACCGAATTGTAGCTCCGGAAGCCTTGAAACAGTTGAATATATCCAGTATTATACTGTTAAATCCGAATTATCATGATGAAATACGGCACCAGCTTGCATCCCTTGATTTGAGCTGCGAGCTTATTGACTTGTCGCTAGATCTACCTTCGAGCCTGTAAGAAAATACACAACGCATCCACATGAGAGTGAGGACAGTGCTTATGGATCACCTTGAGAAATTTAAAAGCGAGTGCGCCGCAGAAATCGTCTCTCAGGGGAATGATGAGAAGATGCTGCAGTTGACTAGCGAGTGGGTTGATAAATCATTTGCACATAAATATTCGTATCATTTTTCGTGGCTTGGCCGACCCATTATTCAATACCCTCAGGATATGGTGGCGATGCAGGAAATAATCGCTTCCGTGCAACCGGATCTCATTATTGAGACGGGAATTGCGCACGGCGGCGGGCTTATTTTTTATGCATCTCTTTTAGAGTTGAATGCCATTTGCGGGGGACCTGCCAACGCAAAGGTGGTGGGCATCGACATTGAATTGCGGGATCACAACCGGCGGGCCCTGGAAGAGCATCCCCTCTTCAAGCGTATTGAAGTTCTCGATGGCTCGAGCATAGCGCCGGAGATAGTGAAAAAAGTCACTGACATTTCCCACTCTTCTTCCCGCATCATGGTGTGTTTGGATTCGAATCACACCCACCAGCACGTGCTAAAGGAACTCGAGGCCTACGGGCCACTGGTTTCACACGGTAGTTACTGCGTCGTCTTCGATACCATCGTGGAATATATGCGGGATGAAGCGAGCGCCAACCGCCCTTGGGAAAAGGGGGACAACCCGATGACAGCGGTTCAGGAATTTTTGCGTACCCACGACGAATTTACGATTGATACGGCCATGGACTCAAAACTGCTTATCAGTGTGGCTCCACGAGGGTATTTGCGCAAAAAATAAAGAGTGTGATGCGAGTGCCTGGTTGAAAGGGGTCGCAACATGCAGGTTGTTTTGCTCGCCGGCGGTTTGGGGACACGTATCAGTGAAGAAACAGCCGCACGCCCAAAACCGATGATCGAAATCGGTGGCATTCCCATCCTTGTGCATATAATGCGGCTGTACTCGCATTATGGGCATAACGAGTTTGTTGTGTGCGCGGGATACAAAAGCCAGGTAATCAAGGACTTCTTTCGAAACTTCTACATGTATATGGTCGATACGACGTTCGACATGGAGAATAACGAGGTTATTTCCCATGGAGAATCCGTGGACATGCCCCCGTGGCGGGTGACTGTCGTGGATACAGGCCTGGAGACGATGACTGGTGGACGCTTGCGCCGCATCAGGTCCTATTTGCGTGATGAACCGTTCTTTATGACCTACGGCGATGGACTCGCCGATGTCGATATGCATGCCCTCCTTGAGACGCACCAAAAGTCGAACTGCCTGGCGACGGTAACCGCCGTTCAACCGCCCGCCCGATATGGCCGATTCTCCATCGCTGACGGGAGAATTACCGGATTTATTGAAAAACCTGCCGACGAGAGCGACTGGATAAACGGCGGCTTTTTCGTCATTCATCCCTCCGCTCTCGACCGAATAACGGACGATGACGAGCCATGGGAAAGAATGCCCATGGAGTCGCTGGCGGCGGAGGGAAAACTTGCTCCCTATTTTCATCGCGGATTTTGGCAGCCGATGGATACGTTGCGCGACAAGCGGCAACTCGAAGCGATGTGGGAGAAAGGCAACGCACCGTGGAAAATCGTCTGAGCGTTGCCAATCCGGCCTTTTGGAAAGGCCGCCGCGTGTTCCTTACCGGCCACACCGGATTTAAGGGAAGCTGGTTGGCGCTCTGGCTTGCCCAGATGGGGGCGGAAGTCACCGGGTTTTCCCTGCCTGTGGATATGGCGGCGTTATGCGGCGACAGGGGGATTTGTCCCGACGTCCGCGACGTCTTTGGTGATATCAGGGATTTCACCGTTCTGCAGAAAGCGATGCGCGGGGCTCGGCCGCAGGTGGTTTTTCACCTGGCGGCGCAGGCGTTGGTGCGCCGTTCCTATGCAAATCCACTTGATACCTATTCAACCAACGTTATGGGTACGGTCAACGTTCTCGAAGCGGCGCGCACCGTGGACGGCGTCGCGTCCATAGTTGTCGTCACCACGGATAAGTGTTATGCCGATCACGGGTGGGATTGGGGCTACCGCGAGACAGACCGGCTTGGCGGTCACGACCCGTACAGCTCGAGTAAGGCCTGCGCCGAGCTTGCGGCCGCGTCATGGCGGGACAGTTTCTTTTCATCAGCGGATACGGCGGCGCTGGCGACCGCCCGCGCCGGGAATGTCATCGGCGGCGGCGATTGGGCGGAGGACCGCCTGTTGCCGGATATGGTCAGGGCGTTCACGTCTGGAGCGAGTGTGTCCATTCGCAATCCCGAAGCAGTTCGCCCATGGCAGCATGTCCTCGATCCCCTGAATGGCTACCTCATGCTGGCCGAGGCGGCGACGCACGACAAAACCTTTGCGGACTGCTGGAACTTCGGTCCAGCGAGCGGCGACGATCGCAATGTTCGCTGGATGGTGGAGTCGTTTTCCCGGCAGTGGGGCGATGGAGCGAATTGGGGGCGTGATCAGGGTACCCACCCCAAGGAGACTCATGCGCTCCGGCTCGATTGTGCCAAGGCCAACCGGCGCCTCGGTTGGCGGCCGGTTCTGGATGTCGAAGCTGCACTCGCCTGGAGCGTCGACTGGTACAAACGGCATGCTGGTGGAGAATCTGCGCTCGAAATAACGCGGTCGCAAATCCACGAATTCGGTAGTCACGGAGAAAAATAATGGCACAGTGCCGCTTTTGTTCCTTGCGTCTTGAATACGAGGTCATCGATCTCGGCGTGAGCCCGCTTTCCAATTCGTATATCACGCCTGAGAAATATATGGCGATGGAGCCTTGTTTCCCGCTCCTGGTCTATTTTTGCGATCAGTGCGGGCTGGTTCAGCTCGAAGAATTCGCCGCGCCGGAAACCATTTTTGGGGATTACGACTACTTCTCCTCCTATTCGGAATCATGGCTCCGTCACGCCCGCGACTACGTCTCGGCGATGACGAAAAAGTATGCCTTAAACCAAAATAGCCAAGTCGTGGAGGTCGCCAGCAACGATGGTTACTTGCTTCAGTATTTTGTCAAACAAGGCGTCAAGGTATTGGGAATCGAACCGGCCGCCAACGTGGCTCAAGTCGCGCGAGAGCGCGGTGTGACGACCGAAACGGTTTTCTTCGGGCAGAAGACTGCAGAGGGCCTGTCGCGCCGTGGTTTTGGGGCGGATTTGCTTGTGGCTAACAATGTTTTGGCCCATGTTCCCGATATTAACGATTTTGTCGCCGGTTTTGCGGCAATGCTCAAACCGAACGGCGTCCTGACGGTCGAATTTCCCCATCTCCTTAATATGATCCGACTAACGCAGTTTGACACGATTTACCACGAGCACTTCTCCTACCTATCGCTCCATACGGTACGGCAAATCTTCGCCGCCCATGGCTTGACCGTTTTCAACGTTGAGGAATTACCCACGCATGGGGGATCGCTTCGTGTGTATGCGTCGCTAAAGGGAGCCGGACGCAAAGAGGAAATATCGGTCGCTGCGATATTGGCAAAAGAATCAGCGGCGCATTTGGACGTGCGGCAGGGATATGACGGCTTTGCCGAAAAAAGTTATGCGATAAAGAATGACTTACTGGAATTTCTCCTCCGTGCGGTCCGTGATGGAAAACGCGTCACCGCGTATGGCGCAGCGGCAAAGGGCAACACGCTCCTCAATTTCGCCGGCATTCGCCGGGATCTCGTCACAATGGTGGCTGATCGAAACCCGGGCAAGCAGGGAAAGTTTTTACCGGGGAGCCGGATTCCCGTCGTCCCGCCGGATCAGCTTGTGGCGGCACAGCCGGATTATATCATCATCCTGCCATGGAACCTAAAGGATGAAATTGCCGAGCAGCTTTCTCCTCAACTTGGCGAGAGGACGGAGCTCGTCACGGCCATCCCAGAACTGAGGGTATGGAGATGATGATCACGCCAACGTCGATCGGCGGGGTGTATGAGGTACAGCCCGAAATGATGTATGACGAACGCGGCGCCTTTGCTCGTGTATCATGCGTCGATGAGTTTTCGAAATATGGCTTGCCTGCCGATTGGAGTCAATCCAGCATCTCCTGGAATCCAAAGCAGTATACATTACGCGGGATGCACTATCAGGAGGCGCCGCACGGCGAGCATAAGCTGGTCCGATGCACGCGGGGACGCATCTACGACGTGGCGATCGATCTTCGCGTCGATTCGCCAACGCGGCTGCAATGGCATGCGGTGGAACTGACGATGGACAACCGCCTGGCCATCTATATTCCTCCCGGTGTCGCGCATGGTTTTCAAACCCTTGAGGTGAATTCCGAAGTTTTGTACCACATTAAAGAACCATATTGTCGAGAGGCTGCTCGTGGCGTGCGCTGGGATGACCCTGCCTTTTCGATAGACTGGCCGACGCAGCCGCATTGTATTGCTGAGAAGGACACCCAATTTCCCCTCTTTCAGGAGGATTAGTCATAATGGCCGCAGTGTCGATTGTTATCCCCGTATACAATGAAGGACCATATATTGAAAAGACACTGCGATCCGTCGTCAACGAAGCGGATGAAGTGGTAGTATGCGATAATGCCTCAACAGATGAAACTTCAGAGATCTGTTCCGCTTTCGCTAAGAAGCACCCACATGTGAGACATATCCGTCATGAGCGAAACATCGGGGCTGGCCGGAATTTTGCCGCCTGCTTCAATCTGGCGTCAGGAGACTACTTACGGATTGTGGGAGGTCATGATATGATCTCTCAATTCAGTACGCAAAGTATGGTTCACATGATTGAGAGTCGTAGTGATGTGGCAATGGTATATTCAGGCTATAGGATTTCTATTAATAGCGAATATTCCATTAGTAACACTGGTAGCTCCCATAAGGAAAGCTTTATCAGCCGAGTTGCATCCTCGTCCCCATATGTTCGAACCCTAGGAATGATAGAGGAAAGACCAGACTACTGTGTTTACTATGGTCTCTATAAATCTACAGTATTGCGACATCTGATAAATCAATACCGCATATTCGAATATATGACTGACACTGGTTTTCTTGCGTGTGTGGCAAGTACGGGTAAGTTGCTCCCTGATAATAAATCAATTTACTTCGTTATGGATAAGGAAGAGCTTAAATCATTTATTAACGATGAGTATACTCGGCATGAATATATCCGTTACGCTAGGACCACTACAGGAGGGGAATGCGAAAATCCCTATTTTTGGCCCTTCGCCATAATGTGCGAGCACTACAATCTTTTACGGCAGATGCAAAATTGGGATGAAGCGCCGCCGAAATTTTCTCAAACAGCGTTTGAGCTTGTTCTACGGCAGTTTGCCCGTATGCCGTTCATTCCAGTGGATAGAACTAACCTGCCTCCAATATGTCCTGGAAAAGAAGAACTAGCGAATAAGGTTTTCGCCATAGCCCAATCATTCCGGCGGAATGGGCCGGGTATTAAAGTTAAGGATCGAGCACGCCTTATCGCGTATGATTTGTTATCTTCCTCTCCTTTTAAAACAATTGCGCATAAATTAAGAACGAAATTGCGTGGCAAAGGGCTAATTGATTGATTGATGCCTATTTCCTGTGGTGGATGATACGTAGATCACAATGCTCGATCACGTTATAGGAGCTTATGCCACAGGGCGGAAATATAGCAGCCGACAGCTGCGGCATAGTCTCCCGCTTCCCAACAGTTCACCGCCATCTTCCGTAATTTTCGTCGGTGAGATTTGGCATCAGGCAGATAGTGCAGTTCCTTTTCGTAATACAATTCCAATTCTTCAAACGTATTTGGAGGGATATGTCCCTCCAGCGCGACCGCCTTGGCCCCTTTCGACGGGCACATTGCACAGAATCCATGCGTTGACCCTTGGAGAAATCTGGACAGATCCTCGTCCGAGTAGTTCGCCTCGAGCGGGGTATACGAAAGGTATGGCTGCCATACGTCTCGATTCTTCAGCTTGTCGGCTATCAAAGGCAAATAGGCAAGAGGCGGGCAAGGATAGAGCCGCCCATCAGAAATAGTCACGCATATCTTTTCGGTGCATAATGCCCAACTCGCGTCAGGGTCACCATCCTCATATGGTAAAATGTTAGGGCCTTCGCCATGGTATTTTTTTGTCCACGTGTTTCCAGAGGACTGTATGGCAAACCCCAACCCCCGCATCTTCCATTGATGAAGCAGGACCATCGCATCGTTAAGAATTCGTTCCTGTGCCTGTGACATTGGATGGATGCTCAAGGATATTTTGGTGCTGGTCTTGATAAAGAGTGGAAAGAGGCGCTCAATCTTACGTAACAATAGGCCGTTGGTAACGACCCATCTCCCAGAATCGGGAAAGCATGATGTTGAGAGTTCCAGGTATTTGTCCAACTCGGGATTGAGAAGAGGTTCGCCGCCAAGCAGCCGAAACGTACTGGGTTGTAATCGCTTCGACCATGCCGTTATCCACTCGCTACCCTGTTCATAAGGAATAATTCCGGTATAGCCAATATCGCAATAATGGCTGCAAAATCTGCATGCCAGATTACAGGTGTGACTGATATGCATTTCCAGATAATTCATGTTTAGCATACTGACGGCCTAATCGGTGGAGACTAGAAAAAAAGAACCTACTGGCAATTGAGTTTGGTCCACGCACGGAGTTTTCTCCGGAATTTACTTATCGGCGTAATTTTTGAGAGTAGGAGCAATGGGTGCCGGAGGAAGCCAATGTGCTTCTTCTCACTGTAGTTGATGATACATTCAAGAAGCGGATACGTGCTGGTATCACAGGATTCAAACTTCATGGACAAGAGGAGCGCCTTCGCGTGGTCGATAGTTTTATCTCGCGACTCCGGCGAGAAAAGGAATTGTTGAAGATGGCTTTCCATTATCGAAAATAACGCCGGAAAATAAGCTTCGCCGGATGTGTCTATGAGGAACATGCGGCATCGGTCAAGAGCTTGAAGCAATTCTTGTCCACGTATTTCCTTGTAGGCATCGTTTCGTGTTATCGATTTAGGATGAATGCGGTATACATAAAGGGCCTTATTTATTTGGCACGAATCTGGATAGGTTCGGTAGAACTTAAAATTGAACTCCAAATCCTCACCAAAAGAGCCATTTCCAAATTGCAACCCAGCCGCTTTTATTGCATGGACACTATAAAGTTTATTCCACAGCATCGGTGTCATTCGGGATAAGGTGGACACACCGATATGCACGGTTTCGTCACGCTCGGGTAATCGTTTCACTCTGTCCGCCCGCCCAACCTCCGCGTCGGTGGAAAGAATATAGTTCGAGCATACGCTTGGCCAGCCGCCTCTCTCAATGACCGATAATTCCTGCTCCAATTTTTCTGGAAGCAGCCAATCATCAGCGTCGGCAAAGCTGACATATTTGCCAGCGGAATTTTTTAAACCAATATTCCTTGCCAATCCCGGGCCGCACTTTTCCTTGGTGTGGATTACTTTAATTCGATCATCATTTTTCTCGTATTCCAATAATATCCCGCTCGTACCGTCATTGCTACAATCATCAATACAAATGATCTCGAGGTCGGAAATTGTTTGGTCAGTAACACTCTTGAGGCACTGGGCAACATAATCCCTCGCATTGTAACATGGAATGATAACGGTTATCAAAGGTCTGGACATCTTGGTTCCATGTGCTAGGTAGGAGGTGTATATACCCGAAAAAACGGTCGAGTCTGCCAATACGCCTACTTCGACGCTTTAGTATAATCCTTCTTTGACACAACGCAATGCCATGACGTCATTGAGAGTACGTCTTAATACGGATTATAGCCCGTGGTGAGTTTGGTTGGCTGATGAGGAAGGAAATAAAAACGAACGGCTCAGCCGTTCGTACTGTGTATATTGGTGGAGATGAGGGGAGTCGAACCCCTGGCCTTCGCATTGCGAACGCGACGCTCTACCAACTGAGCTACATCCCCACTTGTAATGGAAAACCGGCGCTTGCGCACCGGCGTTTTTGACCTAGATAATCATATGGAACGCGGGCGTTCTGTCAATCGAAAAAGGGGAAGCCTGACGGCTTCCCCTGTGACTTTTGTTGGTCAATTACCTTTTTCCTGACGCCTCTTTCCTACCGCCTCGGACCGCGGTCGCGGCCGCCGCGCGGCGGGGCGGGCTTGCGGGGAGTGACGACGTACGTTTCGCCGCGCTCTTCCATGATGACGGCCTTGCGGGACAGACGCACCTTGCCCATCGGGTCAATTTCGATGACCTTCACCTTCATCGGGTCGCCCTTCTTGCAGAAGGATTCGGTCGTTTCGACACGGTTGACGTCCAGTTCCGAAATGTGGCACATGCCTTCGGTGCCGGGAAGAATCTCGACAAAAACGCCGAAATCGCGGACATCCGTCACCGTGCCCTCGTAAACCTTGTTCAGTTCCGGCACCTCAATAAGGCCCTCGACCTTCTTGATGGCCTTGGCGAGGGAGTCGCCGTCCGGGGCGCAAATCGTCACGATGCCGACGCCGGTGGAGTCGTCGACATTTACCTCGACGCCGAAGTCGTCCTGGATGCTTCGAATCATCTTGCCGCCGGGGCCGATGATTTTGCCGACCATGTCCTGCGGGATCTGGATGGAGTGCAGCCTGGGCGCGCGCGGGTTGATTTCGGCGCGCGGCTCGGCGATGCACTTGGCAATTTCGCCGAGAATGTGCAGCCGGCCTTCCTTTGCCTGGGCGAGGGCGCGCTTCATGGTATCGGTCGAGATGCCCTTGACCTTGATGTCCATCTGCAGCGCGGTGATGCCTTCCTTGGTGCCGCAGACCTTGAAGTCCATGTCGCCGTAGTGGTCTTCGTCGCCGAGGATATCGGTGATAATGGTGGGTTCCTTGCCCTCGTCCTGGATAAGGCCCATGGCGATGCCGGCGACCGGTTTGGTAATCGGCACGCCCGCGTCCATCAGGGCCAAGGTCGCGCCGCACACCGACGCCATCGAGGACGAACCGTTCATCTCCAGCACTTCCGACACGGCGCGCACCGCGTAGGGGAAGCCGTTGTTGTGCGGCATCACCGGTTCGAGGGCGCGCTGGGCCAGCATGCCGTGGCCGATTTCGCGCCGGCCGGGGCCGCGCGGCATCTTGGCTTCGCCGACCGAGAAGCCGGGCGCGTTGTAGTGGAGGTACCACATTTCTTCATAGGGTTCCCGCAGGCCGTCGACTTCCTGGGCGTCGGATTGCGAGCCGAGTGTGACGGTGACGAGCGCCTGCGTCTCACCACGGGTGAACAGGCCGGAGCCGTGGGTGCGCGGCAGAACGCCGACGCGGCAGTCGATGGGGCGGACGGTGAAGTTGTCGCGGCCGTCGACGCGCGTGCCTTTCTGGATAAGGTCGCGGATAACCTCGGTCTTGATCATGCCCGCCGCTTCCTTGACTTCCTTTTCGCTCGGTCCGCCTTCTTCTTCCGGCTTTGCGAGTTTTTCGATCGCTTCCTTGACGAGTTCGCCCGTGGCTTCGCGCCGGCCGAATTTGCCTTCGGTGCAGAGGGCGGGAGCCATGCGTTCGCCGATGAGGGCGCGGACGGCGTCGAGGCAGGACGGCGGGACCGGGGGCTCGACCGCGATCTTCTCCTTCGAGCCGGCCTTTTCGACCAGTTCGTTGATAAGGGCGACGATTTCCTTGACGACCGAGTGGCCGAGGTTGAGGGCCTCGAGCATCTTCTCTTCGGAAATGTCGTGTGCGCCGGCTTCGACCATGGTGACGGAGTCGGCGGTGCCGGCGAGGACGAGCTTCAGGGTCGATTTCTTTTCCTGCTCGTTTGTCGGGAAGACGACAAGTTCGCCGTCGACCATGCCGATGCGGACCGCGCCGATGGGGCCTTCAAACGGCAGTTGCGACAACGAAAGGGCGGCGGAGGCGCCGATGATGGACAGGATGTCCGGGTCGTTTTGCATGTCGGAGGAAAGGACCAGCGTCTGGACCAGGACCTCGTCGAAGAATCCGTCGGGGAACAGCGGACGGAGTGGGCGGTCGGTCAGGCGCATGGTGAGGATTTCTTTGGTGCTGGGCGCTTTTTCCCGCTTGAAGAAACCGCCGGGGAACTTGCCCGCGGCGTAGGTCCGTTCGCGGTAGTCGACCATGAGGGGGAAGAAGTCCTGATCGGCGAAGCGCGGCGGCGCGGTGGAGGCGGCGGACAGCACGACGGTGTCGGTGTACTGGACGACGGCCGCGCCTGCGGCCTGCTTGGCCAAGAGGCCCGTCGAGATGCGGAGGGTGCGGCCGGCGATGACGCGTTCGACCACCTTTTCCTCAAGTTTGAGATCCATTGATGATTCTCCTGTTTTTCCGATTTTTCTATTCTATCCGTTTGGGTTTATGTCTGGATGGAGCGGACCGCGAAACACGCAGAAGCCGCGCGGCCAAAGGCCGGGCGGCAAGCGTGCGAGCCAATCGGCTGGGTAAACCGACCGGCGGGATTATTCCTTGGCGCGGATACCGAGCTTCCCGATAAGGGTACGGTAGCCTTCGAGGTTTGTTTCGCGGATATATTTGAGCAGCCGGTTGCGGCGGTTGACCATCATGAGGAGGCCGCGGCGGGAATGCTTGTCCTTTTTGTGCACCTTCAGGTGCTCGGTCAGGGTGCTGATGCGTTCGGTCAAAATCGCCATCTGGACCTCCGGGCTGCCGGTGTCGTTTTCCTTGGTGGCGTAGGTCTTGATAATTTCGGACTTGCGTTCCTTGCTCATGGTCATGACTGGATACCTTTCACCTGTTTATCTGCTTGTTCATTATGGCTGCATTGTATGTTTCGGCCCCGCGCCCGCCACAGAAAAAAACCCGTCGGCATGAACCGGCGGCCTCCGTGCAAGCGCGCTTGGAAGACGGAATTATATGTATTATGAACCCCGTGTCAAGCGACCCGGAGAAGTGATCCGGCGAAATTGTGGAACGAGCCGCGCCACGGCCATGGGCCGGGCGCACTACTCGGCGAATGAACTCACCGCCGCGGCGTCGGCGGCTTCGGTTGCGTAGATTTCAACCAAGTCGCCCCTGGTTTCACCGGTTTCCGGCATGACCGGCTTCGACAGCACGTCTCGGGTCCTGCGGCACGACGACTGCATGAAATCCCGAAGCGGCGGCCAACTGTCCAGGGCCCGGGCCCGGCGTTCGTCCGCCTGCGCGCCGCGGACGTCCCCGAGGGCGGCCCGCGTCAGCGAGCGCCAGTAAAAGGCCGCGCCAAAGGAATTATTCCTGTCCATAATGGCGTTCAAATCCTGGAGCGCCAGTTCGTAGCACTTCGACTCGTACCGCGCCCGCGCCCGGCCGAGCATGCCGAACAGCCACATCTCGCCGCTGGCGTAATTCATAAGGTTCATCGCCTGGTCGAAGCGTTCCTCCGCCGCCTCGGCGTGGGCGGCGCAATCGAGCATGAACAGGGACTCGCCTTCGACCAGCAACTGCACCACCTTCAGGTCGGCGTAGTCGGGCGCGAGAACGACCGGCAGCTTGGCCATCAATTTCTTCGCCGTGTCGGACCGTTGCAGAGCCTGGGCGGGCCGAAGCGCGCGCATCTCGGCATGGGCGGCCCGCAATTCCTCCCGCACCTGTTCCTCGACCTGGGTCGCGTCGGCGATGCGGGCGCGCTTGTTGTGGGCGTGCCACATGAGGATGGTCGCGACGATCAGCGCGCCGCCAATAATAAGCGGCACCAGGATAATGGACCTGCCGTATCCGGCAAGCGCCTCCTGGCGGGGATCGGCTGGATGGGATTCGTGCGCACTCATGACTCCCCCGTTCATCCAATGAACAGCGGCGACCCCTCCCGCATGCCGCGTTCAGTCCTTCGACTGCTCCCGTGCGTTCCCGTCGACACGCCGGCAGAACAGGGTCAGCGGCGTGGCGGACTCGACCTCAACCTCGACCAGCCTGCCCTGGAACGCTTCGCCTTCCGGCGGCGCATCGAACACGCATATCATATTCTCCTCTGTCCGGCCCGTCCAGCGTCTTGCGTCGCGGCTGGACACGCCTTCGGCCAAAACGGTGAAACGGCGGCCGACGAGGCCGGCGCCACGGTTGGCGTTGACGCTGTTTTGCACGGCGAGGAGGTCGTTGTTACGGCGCTTTTTCTCGATGTCCGGGACGTCGTCTTCCATGGTGAGGGCGGACGGCGTACCGGGCCGGGGCGAGTATTTAAATATGTAACTGTTGGTGAAACGGGCCGTCTCGACCAGCTCGCGGGTGGCGAGGTAGTCGGCTTCCGACTCGCCCGGGAAGCCGACGATAAAGTCGGACGCGATGCTGGCGTCGGGCAGGACATCCCGGATCATCGCCAGCTTGTCGTCGTATTCCTCCCGCGTATAGCCCCGGCGCATGGCGGCGAGGATGCGCGTGGACCCGGACTGAGCCGGCATGTGGAAATGCGCGGCGACGCGGCCGAGATCGCGGACCGTCTCCACCAGTTCGCGGCTGATGTCGCAGGGATGGCTGGTGACGAAGCGGAGCCGGACGAGACCGGTCTCGGGACCGGCGGTCTCGTCAATAAGGCGGAGCAGGGCGGACAGGCTGGTGTTGTCGTGTTTGCCGTAGGCGTCGATATTTTGCCCAAGCAGGGTGACTTCCCGCGCGCCGGCGAGGGCGAGAGCGCGGACCTCGGCGGCAATCTCCCCGGCCGGGCGGCTGACTTCGCCGCCGCGCACGTCGGGGACGATACAGTAGGAACAGCGGTTGTCGCAGCCGCGCATGACCGAGACAAACCCCTGTATGCCCTGGTGGCGGGCGCGGGGATGGCTTTGGTGGATGCCGGGGCTTTCGGCTCCGGCCGGGCCGAAGAGGCCGGCCTTTTCCGGTTTGACGCTGTCGCCAAGGTCGAGGCGTTCCAGTACCTCGGGGAGGCGCAGGAACTGCCTGGTACCGAGGGCGAAGTCGAGATGCGGCAATTTACGGAGCAGGTCTTCGCCGTCCCGTTCGGCAAAACAGCCCATAATGCCGAGGCGGAAGTCGGGATCGGCGAGGCGGCGGGGCTTGAGTTGCGCCAGGCGCGAGAGGACGCGCTGTTCGGCGTGGTCGCGGACGGAGCAGGTGTTGAAGACGACGGTGTCGGCGAGGCTTTCGTCGTCGACGACGAGGTGTCCCGCGTCGGCGAGCGTTTCGGCCGCGAGTTCGGAATCCAGTTTGTTCATCTGGCAACCAAAGGTGACGAGGTGCACTTTGCGCATTGTGGATCTCTTGCTGTCATGGGCTGTAATAAACTGTCGCCTGCCGGCGGATAATCCGCCGCTGGCGCGACGGACTATCATACCGAATTGAAGTAAGGCAGTAAACCATGTTGATGCAACTCTTCTCCCTAACCCCCGGAGGGGGAGAGGTCGAGGTGAGGGGTCTTACAACACGATTTTTCGCTGTACCACAGGAAAAACACGGGCGTGGGGAATCACCCTCACCCCGGCCCTCTCCCTCAAAGGGAGAGGGAGACAACGGCTTACCCTTTCGCTCCCCCGGTCTCGTGCAGCAGCGTCTGCGGCTGGTACATGACGGCAAGCTGGTTCAGGAGCCGGAAAAACGACACAGCCCGGACCAGGCTGCGGGTGGGGATGTCGCGGCTGTCCTCGTGGTAGAGCTGTTCCATCGCGGCGCGGCAGGTCGCGATGGCGGCAGCCATGCCGTCACGGACCGCCGGATCGGCGGGCGAGCCGGTGACGCCGTAGCGCGTGATGGCTGCGTTCACCTGTGCCACGACCGCCTCCACCTTCTCCGGCATCACCGGGCGGCGCTCGTCCTCCTCGCCGTCGTCCAGGGCGTCCAGCAGGATGCGGAGGATGGTGACGCTGCGATTCAAGGTCACGATGCGGTTGTCGAGGACGGAGACGTCTTCGTTATAGAGAAACGCTTCGTGACGGGAGGCGGCGGTGAGGCGGTCGCGGTTGCGGAGAAGTTTTTGAATCAAGCCCACGAGGATCTTCGGAGACAGCGTCTGGTTGGCGGCGTAGGCGCGGGCTATGGCGTTCAGGTGGTCGACCACCATGGCGTATTGGGTGCGGAGGTCGTCCTTGAGGGTATCGCCGAGCCGCACCGGCCAGAGCAGCATCGACACCGCCGCGGCGAGGCCGACCCCGAGCGCGATTTCCCATATCAGCGTCAGGCCGAAGCGCGTCGCCGCTTCCACCGTACTGTGGGCCTGGATATGGCCGACCAGGAGGACGATGGTGGCGGCGATGGACGCGAGCATATAGCGTGCGCCATAGCGGAAAAAGTACGACCCCGCGCCGTTGACCACGAAGATGATGCAGGCGATCCAGAGGATGTTTTCCGGATGGGTAAAGACGAGCGACAGCGCAATGCCGACAATCGCCCCCAGCGCCATGCCGGTAAAGCGCTGGACGCTGGCCTGCAGGGATTCGGCGACGCTGGGGTTCTGCATCGCCACGATGAAGGAGATGACCGCCCAGACGGGGTAGGAAGACCCGAGCAGGGAGGAGACGCCGTAGGCAAGTGCGCAGGCCAGGCCGGTTTTGATAGCGTGGCGGCTGTACAGTATGGGAGGAAACGGGGTATTCATGGGGTGTTGTCCTCGTTGTCTCGCCCTCACCCCGGGTGTTATTATAGCGATGGATCATGCGTAAACAAGCGGCGGTACTTTATAAGGGGAGCGGTGGTCCAGCCCCCGCACATTATAGGGTCGTGCCCCCGCTTTTCCGCTGCCGCTGCATCGAGCGGCTGCATTTCGCCGCCGAGGTAGGCGGTTTTTTCATGCCTGCCAGCCGTTCAGGGAACAGCGCGTTGACGCCGGGTTCGTATTCCGGGTGGTCTTCGAGCCGCAGCGGCGCGACATAGTCGCTCCGGCCGGCGACGTACGGGCAGTCGTCCGGCAACGTGCCGGTGGCGGCAGAGACATCGGCGCTTGAACACAGCGGTTGGCGGATAAACCGCTCCGGATAGACGGTGCAGGCGTTGGTCGCGGTGTCGAGGAATTCGCACGGCACATCGGTTATGACCACAACGTCGCCGAAGCGCACCTTCTGGTGACAGCACACGCCGCAGCGGCGACACAGTGCTTCGTGCGCCTGTTGCCTCGCCTTTTCAGCGTCCTTCGCTTTTTGGCTGTCGACCTTCTTCGCCACGTTACACTCCGCGTTCCACATTCGGCCAGATGTACTTGTGCATCTGCAGGTTGAGCCGCGCGTTCAATCCGTCCGCCAAAATCCATGCCGCGAGGTCGGCCGCGGCCATGCGCGGCTGCACCGGCGACAGCAGGGTCGTGACCGTTTCGCGCGGGTAGGTGTCGTCGGCAATGATTGTATTCGCCCACTCATAGTCCATGCGGTCGGCGATGACGATTTTCACCTCGTCGCCCCGGCGCAGGTGGGCCAGGTTTTCCATCCGGTTGTGGTGGCTCATGCCGGAGGACGGCGGCTTCAGATCCATAATGCGGATAACCGGATAGGGCAGGACCGAGATGTCCCGGGAGCCGTTCGTCTCGACCAGGGTGATGTAGCCTTCATGGACGAGGGCGCGGGCCAGTTCCGGCGTCGCCGCCTGGAGCAGCGGTTCGCCGCCGGTGATCTCGGCGACTGGGGCCCGGTGGGGCTGGATGGCCGCCAGGATCATGGCGATATCGAGCGGCCGCCCGGCTTCTTCGAGCGAATAGCGGGTGTCGCACCAGGCGCAGTCGAGGTTGCAGCCGGCGAGACGGATAAAGCTGCACGGCGCGCCGGCGTAGGTCGACTCGCCCTGGATTGAATGGAATATCTCGTTGACGCGCAGGGTGTGGCTCATAAGTCACCGTGGGTTCAAATGTTCATCGACTGCGAAACGTTTTCCGTCCCGCATGTCTTGCCATGTCTTCGACATTTCGTCCGTCCCGCCTCCCCCGCCCGTGCCCCCCCCCGGGGGGCCACCCCCCCCCCCAAAAAAACGCCCGGTGAGGGTGTACCGGATGCGCGTACTGCTG
>JAJQBO010000183.1:0-39590 GCA_021203245.1 Planctomycetaceae bacterium | reverse complement strand
GTGCGGACCTCCACCAGCGCGAAAAACAGGCGGTTCGGCCGGGGTCCACGGAGAAAAACAATGACGGCACCGAACTTAATTGGTCGCCGCATAAAAGTCATCCTGTATTGACTGTTCATCCTCGTGGACCCCGGCCAAACCGCCCGTTTTCTCCGCTGATGAACGTTCTGACGCCGGGGTGACGTGGTGAGGAGAGCGCCCGTTTTTTCGTAAAACAATGTTTCGACGGCCCTGATCCAAAATGGGGGGCAATACGCCCCCCATCGCAACGGAATCGTAGGACGATACCCGGACTACCGCTTCCGTTTTTTCTTGCCCGCTTCCGACGGAATCTGCGCCGCGCCCTTGCCGGCGGCGGCGGAGGTCGCGGCCGCCTCGGTTGCGGCGGGCGTGCCGCCGAGGCCGAGCTTCGGCAGGACGGCCTTGCGCATATGCCAGTTTTCGGCGACGCCGCACAGGGCCGAGACGGTGAAGTAGAGCACCAAACCGGCCGGCATCGAGTAGAAGATAAAGACGAACATCAGCGGCATGATCTTCATGATCTTCTGCTGCTGCGCCTGTTGCGGATCGTTCGGCTTCGGCTGCAGGCTCATCTGGATGTATTGCAGGACAAAGTAGAGGATGGGCAACAGGCTGATATGGCTCGAGCCGAGGAGCGGAATCTGCGTGCCCAGGTCGTAGATGCTGTCCGGCTTGGACAGGTCCTTGATCCACGGCGCGAGGAAGGCGGCGTGGCGCATGGAAAATCCCTGCGAAAACGCGCCGTACAGGGCGAAGAAGATGGGAAGCTGGATAAAGATGGGCAGGCAGCCGCCGGCCATGCTCACGCCGTGGTCCTTGTAAAACTTGTTCATCTCCTGCTGCATCTTGGCGCGGTCGTTTGCGTACTTTTTCTGGATTTCCTTCATCATCGGCGCGAGGGACGACATCCGGTTCATCGAGATGAACGACTTGCGGTTCAAGGGATGCAGGATCAGCTTGATGATAATGGTGACGGCGATGATGGCCAGGCCGTAGTTGCCGAGGATGCCGTCGAAGAAGGTGAGAAGCTGCACCAGCCAGCGGCTGATAAAGTCGAAATAGCTGACGGTATAGGACACCACCCCGCCGAGGCGCTCGTCCGCCATCGCCATATAGGCGTCGACGGCCGGGCCGGCGTAGAGCAGATAACGGCCGCTGTAGGTCTCGCCGGGGGCGATGGTGCCGGGTTCGACGGTGAGGCTGATTTCCGGGAAGGCGGCAACTTCGCCGACCGAAGTGGTGACGTGGGGCTGGTTCTTCAGGTTGTCCCGGATGTCCTTGGCGTCGGGTATCAGGGACGGGCTGCCGGGGAAGAGCATCCGCGTCGCGCCGTTCGAGTCGGTCAGGGAGGATGCGGAAGTGGTCATCAGGGTGGTAAAGAACCGGTTCTTCGTACCGACCCAGGCCAGTTGGCCGCGGTTGTCGCGGTCGGCCATGTTGGTCGCCTTGGTGAGGTCGGCGATGACTTTCCGCTTGATTTCCACGCCTTCGGAAGCGGGCGATGGCTGGCGGGCGCTCATGAAATTGATCGCGCCGAAGTTCGGGGAATCGTCGTCGGCGAGCATGCCGGCCGGGCCGACGAGGCTGTAGGACAGGAGCCGGTTGCCGTCGGCGAGGTTGCGCCATTCGATGTCGGAGGTGATGGTGAAGTCGGCGCCCGCGCCTTCGGCGGGGAAGCGGTAGGTGCGAAGCACTTCCCAATCGCCGACCACGGTGCGGAAGACGAGGCTGTCGCCCTGGCGGACGTTTTCGGGTTCGGGCGTCACGGTGGCGAAGGAGGGGATTTCCACCAGTTCGTACCGGGCCTCCCGCATGGAGGTGGTGCGCAGTTCCTGCCGGGTCGCGCCGTAGGTGACGGTGTCGATGCGCAGGCTGTCGCGTCCCTGGGCAAGGCGGTCCAGGAGGATCATCCGGTTTTCGGGCGAATAATCCATCGGCACGCGGTAATAGCCGAGCAACTGGTAATTGGCCATGCCGCCGCCGACCGTGGAGAAAGTGGCCTGGTAGCCGTGGGCGTTCCTGCCTTCAGGGCCGACGGTAACGGTGACGAGATAATCCTCTTCCGGGTTGAACTGCCTGGCCTCGGCCGGGACGTCCGGGGCAATGGCTCCGGGGGCGGTCTGCGGGACCATGGGCCGGTCGGTGTGCTGCACTTCCGGCGCGGCGGCGGGAGGCGGCGGCGGGAACATGTACTGCATGACGAGGAGGAATGTCAGGCCCAGGGCCAGCATCAGCAAGAATCGTTGTTTTGGATCGTTCACGTCGGATACCTGTCTTGTTCAGCGTATACAAAACGCATTGCCGCCGACGGCAATGCGGAAGATCGTCGTGCCCCGGAGCGCCGAGGGACGCGGCCTGGTCTGGGTCTCCCATCAGACTGTGTCGCCGGCGGCTGCGCGGTCTTCGGCATCGGCGGCGGCGCATGCTTCTTCATAGCCGGGCGGCGGGTCGTATCCGCCTTCGGCAAAGGGATGGCAGCGGACAATCCGCCACGTCCCCAACAGGCCGCCCCGAATCAGACCGCGGGCGGTGATGACGTGGATCATATAGTTGCTGCAACTGGGGTGGTAGATGCAGGCGTTGGGCCACAGGCGGCTGAGGCTGCGCTGGTAGCAGCGGATCCAGGCGATTGCCAGCCAGGACAGGGGCCTTTTGCAAAAATCTACCGGCGGGGGCTGGACGGGGGGCGGCCAGAAGTGGCGACCGCCTTCCGCGCCGCGTTCTCGATGTCCTGGACCAGTTTCGGCCACGTTGCCTCCAACAACCCCCTTCGCGCCACCAGGGCGAAATCCCAGCCGGCGGGCAATTTGTCGCGGGAGAGGCGGTATGCGGCCCGCAGACGCCTCCGCATCCGGTTCCGTTCCACCGCGCCACCCAGTTTTTTCCCCGCAATTGCTGCCATCCGGCCTCTGCCTTCCGGCGCGGGGAGCGCGCGCACCAATACCGTCCCCGAAGCGGCGTGGCGTCCTTCGGCGAATAGTTCGCCCATGCGCTCTCTGCCGCGCAAGCGCCGCTCTCGTGGTAGGTTCTGCATTGGCAATACCCGAACGCGCGTCCGTCCACAACGGTCCGGCCGCAAATAACGCAGAATAAATTGTGCCGTAACCGCCCCGGAAGTCAAGTCTAAAGCGGTAAATTCCGGGACGCGGCGAGGCGGATTGCCAGCGCCGGATCGTCCTGGCCACGGTTTACCATGAATCGGCGGATCGTGTTCGGCGCGAAAGCAAAAAGCCACGGTCTCCATTTTGTCCAGGATGACCAGGATTTGGCGCAGGAAAAATCCGGGAAAACCAGCGACGTCATGTAATGAATACATTAATTATGACGTGCCGAGCCGGAAGTCGGAAAAGTTTTTATAATTATTTATCATTCTATTGGTTATGGGCATATGCAAAAAGCGTATACGATAGGAATTGTATGGAAAAAACCACTCAGAGACAGTATAATCATTAATGTTGATCGACAAAATATGCCACTCAACAAGTATCTCTCTATTTTTGCCGAGTAATGGCAGCACTTACCGCATCCAAAGCAGACGCCGTGGAAGCATCGACAGAAGGTACTCTCATGAGCCTCATCAACAAGATTTATGCTGCATTCATTGTCATGATTGCCATTGCGGTGTTCGCGGGTGCGATGGGATGGAGGACCGTCAGTCAGGTCGACAACGCCCTCGGACGCATTGTCCAATACGAGATGAACGCCGACGACCGCCTGTCTGATCTCGCGCAGAACCTGCAGGTCATCACCGTTATCCAGCGGACGCTCCTGAACAACAGCCTGCCGATGGAGGCCCGTGAGTCCCAGACGCGCGACCTCGAGACGGGGAAGGCAGAAACCGACCGCATCGCCAAATCGATCGACGCGGTTCTGGAGGCAGGCGTGCGCGAAGTGAACGGCTGGGAGTCGATCCAGGCGCAGTGGCGCTCCATCGCAACCGCGCTCAAGGAGTGGAACCAGGGCGTCGACACCGGTATGGGCAAGATCGCGGCCTATGAAGCCACCACCATCCTGAATCCTGATCAGCTTCTCGCCAATATCCAGCAGTATCGCGGCGACCACTTCCAGCTTGTCGGCAGGCTGGGCGAAATGATCACGGCGCGGGAAAGCATCGGCGCCGACATCTCGCCGGCGGACAACCTGTGCGCCTTTGGCAAATGGCGCGAACGGTTCGATTCGGGCCAGGAACTCTTCAGCCGCAATCCGGCCCTGCGCAAAGCCATGGACGCGATGGTCGAACCGCACCGCGAGTTCCACCGGAGCGCCGCCGAAGTCCAGCGCCTCATTCGGGAGGATCTTGAAGAGAACGCCGACGCCATCGGCGCGCGTTATCTCGAACATATCGCCGCCGCCCGCGAGGTTATCGCCACCTTCCAGCAGATCCTGGACGAAGTCGACCGTTCCCGCGCCCTGTTCCGCGATGCGGAGGATTTTATTATGGGCCCGATGCGCGAGCTGCGCGCCAATACGCTCGCATCGGTCGGCGCGCTCGTCGACGAGAACAAGCGGAACATGAATACAAACGTCGCCGCCGCCGTCAGCCAGGGCGCGGCCGGCGTCCGCACCATGCAGGGGCTGGCAACAGCCGCCCTCGCCATCGGCGTGGTGGTGATGGTCGGGCTTTACTTTACCGTCCGCCGTCAGCTTACCGCGCCCCTCACGCGGGTCATCGCGTCGTTGTCGTCCGACGCCAACGAGGTGGCGATGGAGGCGGACGGCGTCGCCACCAGTTCCCGATCCCTTTCCGAAGGGTCGAGCAACCAGGCGTCGTCGCTGGAGGAGACTTCGGCCGCCATTGAGGAGATCACCTCCATGGCCAGGAGAAACCTCGACAACGCCAAGTACGCCGATACCGAGATGAAGTCCAACGCCGAGCAGATCAGCAATTCGACCGTGGCGGTAGGGCGGATGTCGGAGGCGATGGCGGAGATCAAGGATTCGTCGGAAAAGATTTCCCACATCCTCCGCACGATTGAGGAAATCGCCTTCCAGACCAACCTCCTCGCCCTGAACGCGGCGGTCGAGGCGGCACGCGCCGGCGAGGCGGGCAAGGGGTTTGCGGTTGTCGCCGACGAGGTCCGCAACCTGGCCCAGCGTTCCGCCCAGGCGGTGCAGGACACGTCGAGCCTGATCACCGGCACGGTGGAACGGATCAACAACGGCGCTGTCATCACCCAGGAGATCGAGGAGCTTTTCCACCGGATCGCCGAAACGACCGATCGCATCACCAAGATGATCGAGGAAATCGACGCTGCCACCGGCGAGCAGACCATGGGGATGGAGCAGATAAGCCAGTCGATTTCGCAGATCGACCAGGTCAACCAGGAGAACGCCCGCCACGCCGAAGCCAACGCCCAGGCCAGCGTCAACCTGAACGATCGGTCAGGCAATTTGATGGAACAGATCGATCAGCTTTCCGGCGTCCTGCAGATAATCATCGGCCGGCGGAGCGTCCCGACGCTCCACTCCGGCGCGCGCGGGAACGGTCACATCGGTGGCGGCTACGCCGACGCCGCGCAGCAAGCCCTCTCGGGCGGCGGCAGGCAGATGAAGGCGCTTCCCGCTCCGAAGGATTATTAAGCAGGGCGGGAGGCGTAGGTATGGGCACGGGCACGGCAACGGGAAACCGGGACGCGCGGTTTTCACATTCGGGACGAGAGAGAACTTGACAAGCGTCATCGGTTATGTATGCTGTGACATTCCCCGGCCTTGGCCGGGCAGCCACCACAATCAATCGGGGAGTGGCGCAGCTTGGTAGCGCGCTTCGTTCGGGACGAAGAGGCCGCTGGTTCGAATCCAGTCTCCCCGACCAGATATAATTACCGCAGCATCCTGAAATACAGGATGTTGCGGTTTTAATGTAAGGCATTAGGTGTTTGAAGAGTTTTTCTGGAATTTTCACCTAGAGCTGCCGCTGCCACATTCCCAATCCAAGTGTTACAACATTTTCAAGCCAGTGTAAAAAGGGTTGACGTACCTCCTGAATATTTGATAAGCATGAGAATTGAAAAGGTTCATCCATCAGCATACTTGGCTTATCAAGCGCAACGAAATCATGATCGCCATCGTTATCTGTAGATTCTTGTTCCCAGAAGGCTATACACACGCCAGCTCCAGAGAATCTTTGCCCAACACCATGGAAAGAAATAATTAATCGATATTTCTCTGGTGATGTGATGATCAGCCGCGCCCAACTAGCCGCATCTTTAAAGTTTGCGAAATAGTCATAATGTTTGGCAATTGAAATTATTTGTCTGGTAAAGTAATGTCTTTTTTCACCACCAGGGCCGCATGAATCGGCGCGAGCGAAAAAGTTGGGCTCAAATTTACCTAATGTTTCTTTCATTTCTACTGCAAGGTCATCCAGTCTTTGACGAGCTAACTCAGTAAGGGATTCAATAACAGCAGAAAGATTTCGCATTTGCGTATTACGCTCCTCCTGCCGGCGAGCAAAGAGCTGCTCTCCGGCAGCCGCAATAATACCGCGAATTGACCTTCTGCCAGCGAGTACATCTTCTGAAATGCTTAAAGCTTGTAAGAGACTTCTTCGTTGAATTAAACCAAATAAATCCACAAGTGGTCCGAGGTTTCCCAGGTCTGCTTCACCTAATGCATCAAGGTATTTATGCCTGTCATCTCTGGTGATTAAGAGTGGGAATAACCCTTTCTTAATAAAAACCAATGACGCAATAGCTCTCGCAACTCTACCATTACCATCCTCGAAGGGATGGATTTGGGTAAAGCGATGATGTAACCACGCAGAGGCGATTTCTGGCGGGATCCCCTTCTCCTCATGAGCAAGGTGCAATTTGACGAGCCGTTCCATTTCGGATTGTACTTGTATAGGGGGGCAATATTCATGGAGACCCTTTCCAAGGACAAAAGGGTTGTTCGGCATTTTTTTGTACGCTCCGACAGTAAGCTCTCTTTCGATAATTTTACCATCTGGAGTTTTTGCTCGAACATAAGATTGTGTAGAGAGTAGCTGTTGGTGTAATTCGCAAATATAGTGGGTCGAAAATTCTCTTTCCCCATTGACAAAAGAAAATAATCCGTTCAGAGAATCTTGATGTGCACTTACAATTTCTATTAACTTTTCTGGAGGTATATCTGTATCAGCATGGCCAATGAGAGACGCATCGAAACCATGTTCTACCAACATCATAGTTACACCTCTGTCGAGGGTATAAATGTTTTCGATAATACCTGTTTCGATGGCCCATCTTCGACTTAACATATCATTGAAAGTTCGTAATGCCTCGGAATCTTTCAGACGCTCGTGTTGTTTCAACCATATTTTTGTTAAATTGGAAAGTTCCTGATTCTCCCACGTTTCCCAACCTACAGGAAGATCTTCCAATAATTTCCAGCGGTGTGATTGCTCCATAACGCCTATCTCCTAAATGGTTACGTCATGATGCTAATTTACCCCGAAAAGGTTACTGACGCAAGTAGGTTCGATGTACCTGGGTTGATGGTAATTTTTATACAGGTGAAGTTGCCGTAAATTCTATAGGGGCATGACAATAATCAAACACGATAATTATCCCTATTCGTCGTAAGTTAGCGGCCAAAGCGCCGTAACGTATGGCTATACCACCCACCATGTACGGACTATTTTCCATCTTGACAACCTTAAACTCGTCAAGTAATATGCAATAGATATATCAGTTGTTTTCGGAAGAGAGACGTGCCTTGACCAGTTCTCCTGTGTTGTCGGCCAGTACCGACAAAAAAGCCCACGCGTACGAGATTATCAAAAACAAGATAATCGAAGGCGAGTTGGCGCCGCTGATGGATATATCCGAGGACGAGCTCCAGCATGAACTGGGGGTCAGCCGCACCCCCATTCGCGAAGCGCTGCAACACCTGCAAAAAGAAGGCTTTGTCTATATTTATCCCCGCAAGGGTACCATCGTCGCGGAGGTGACCGAAGACCTGATTAAAGAAATCTTCCATATGCGCGTCCTCAACGAAGCGTATATCGTCAAGCAGGCCTGCAACTTCATGCCGCTTGAATGGCTGGAAGAAAAAAAACGCCAGTTCCTGAATCCGCCCGATCTGCCGCCTGCGGAACAGCGCCGCCACCTCATGCTGCTGGACCGGGACCTGCATTTCGGCTATCTCAAATATTGCAACAACCGGTTTCTGCAGAACATTATGTCGGTCGTTTACGACCATAACCATCGTATCCGCCTCATCGTCTCCGACCCCAGGCCGCGCGAGGGCGACAACTCGGTGGAAGAACACGTCGGCACCATCGAGGCGTCCATAAAAAAGGACTACGACGCCATCGACGCCATCGTCGCCATGCATGTCAAGCGGTCCTGCTCGATCTCGGTCCGCTATTTTCGGCGCTGATTTTTTTTGTCCCGTATACTGATATATGTGTCGTATTTCAAAGGTATATCTTAGGTATATCAATGGTATCCGCCTCCGCACCAGGCGCGCACGTGGCCGTATAACCGGCCGCCATCACACACTTTGGAGAAATTTATGAAACTGGCGATCACTGGCAAGGTGACAGCGTTGGAAAAGGCCCCCTTTGTCCTGCGCGGTCCGTATGAAGAAATCATCCCCGCCGCGGCGTCGATAGGCTACGACGCCATCGAGCTCCATATCGACGATTCCGCTCATCTCGACCGCCCGTTGATCCGGCGGCTCCTGGCCGACTCCGGCATCGGATTGTCCTTCATCGGCACAGGCACCGCCTATTCCCAGGACAGATTGTTTCTTTCCAGTGAAGACGAGGCAATCCGCCGCAAAGCCATCCGGCGCATCGAAGACCATATCGACACCGCCAAGGAGCACGGCGCCGTCGTCATCGTCGGCCTGGTCAAAGGCCAAATCAAGGATTGCTCCAGCCGCGAAGCGTGCGTGCGCAACCTCGGCGAAAGCCTGACCGAATTGGTGAAAAAGGCGGAGGCGGACGACGCGCCGCTGGTTTTTGAGGTTATCAACAGGTACGAAAGCGATTTCCTCACCAGCATCGACGAAGCGCTCGACTTCCTGACGCCGTTCAATTCGAGGCATCTCCTGCTGCATATCGATACCTTCCACATGAACATCGAGGAAGCGTCGATTCCGGCCAGCATCCGCCGCGCTCACGGGATGATCGGCCACTGCCACGTGGCGGACAGCGATCGCTGGCATGCCGGTCACGGCCATTACGATTTCGCCGAGACGATTCAGGCGCTTCGCGATATCGGCTACACCCGCGCGCTCTCGGTCGAATCCTACCAGTTCCCGGATCCGCTGACATCGGCGGCCGAGTCCTTCAAGACCCTGAAAGCCCTGCTCTAATTACTTTACTTCGGCGGTTCGTTACCTGCCGATTACGCTCCTTTTCGAAAAACGGAGGAAGGTCATGAAGAAGGTGTTCGTTTTGTGCGCGGTGCTGGCGATGTGTGCGCTGAGTGTTCCGGCCCGTGCCGGCCAGCCGGTGGTGGAAGTGAATGTCGGGTTCGGTCCCACCCTCGATGTGCCCTACGGCCAGGGACACACGTACTGGGCCAAGCTTGTCGAGGAGCAGAGCAACGGGACCATCAAGCTCAACCTGTTCCCCAACGACCAGCTCGGATCCGGCAAGGACCAGATTGAACAGGCCTGGATGGGCGATCCGGTCGTCCACTCCACCGATACCGCCATGTTCGCCGACCTGGGCGTTCCGGACATCGGCATCCTCCAGGCCCCGTATCTGTGCGAAACCTGGGAGCAGATGGAAAAACTGTTCGCCAGCGACTGGTTCAAAGAGCAGGAAAAGCTGCTCGAGGAAAAGGGCTTCAAGGTTATCGCCTCCAACTGGCGCTACGGCGACCGCAACACCCTCACCACCAAGCCGGTGAAGTCGCCGAAGGACATGGCGGGTCTGAAGATTCGCGTCCCCCAGAGCATGATTTTCGTCAAGGCCTTTGAAGCGCTGGGCGCGTCCGCCACCCCGCTCGCCCTCGGCGAAGTCTACACCTCCCTGCAGCAGGGCGTTATCGACGGGCTGGAAAATCCCCTCGGCACCATCTGGGGCGGCAAGTACCATGAAGTCGCGAAATACCTCCTCCTGGACGCCCACATGAAGACGATCAACATCTTCGTCTGCGGCACCGCGTTCTGGGAAACGCTCACGCCCGAACAGCAGGACCTCCTCACCAGGACCGCCAAGGAGGCCGGCGAGTACCAGAACACGATCCTCGCCGAGTTCGAGACGGAAATTCTTGAGCAGATGAAGGCCGAAGGCGTCACCGTCACCCCCATCGACTACGATGAGTTCAAGGCCGCCGTCGAGGCGTTCTACACCTATCCCGAGTTCTCCTACTGGACCCCGGGCCTGTACGAAAAGATCAAGAAAATCATCGCGGAGTAATTATCACCGCCGGCGTCTCCCCCCTTTCGGGAGACGCCGGCCTTTTGCACTGGGAGGAGGTATTCGTGCTGACAGCCATTTTACGACCATTGAAAAACCTCGACCTGATACTGGCGGGAATTTGCCTGGTACTTCTTCTGTGCGCCACGGCGCTCGGCGTCGTGATGCGCTATGCCGTCAACAGCCCGCTGACCTGGCTGGAAGAAGCGCAAATGTTGTTCATCACCTTGCTGGTGTTTTTCGGAGGCAGCGCCACCTTCCGGTTTCACGCCCACGTCTCGATTGAAATCCTCGTGGACACGATGCCTGCCTGGGCCAAGAAGGCGGTGGAGGTCCTGATTTTTCTCGTCGTCACCGCCGTGCTCGTTTTTATCGCCTACCGTGGCTACGACTATGTCGCCCGGCTGGCGGCAGGGAAGCGGGTCAGTAATGTCCTGCGCATTCCCTACGCCCTCACCTACGCCGCCCTGCCGGTCGGCGCGGCATGCATGCTCGTCAACTTCTGGATAGCGGAAATCAAACGCTTCGTCTTCGCACGCCGGGACGTCGCCCAAAACGGGGAGGGCGAGGCATGAGCATTTCGCTGGTGGGTCTGGCCATAGCCATTTTGTTGGTGTCGCTGTTTCTCAAGGTGCCGGTGTTTATCTCCCTCCTCGCCGGCTCCATCACCTATTTTATCCTCAGCCCGAACGCCAACCAGATGATCATGGTGCAGCGCTTCGCGGCCGGCCTCGAGAGCGTTCCGCTCCTGGCTATTCCCTTCTTCGTCTGCGCCGGGATATTCATGAATTCCTCCGGCGTGACGGCCCGCATCATGGGCTTTTGCAATGTGGTGACGGCCCGCATGTGGGGCGGTCTCGCGCAGGTCAATATCCTGCTGTCCACCCTGATGGGCGGCCTGTCCGGCTCCAACCTCGCCGACGCCGCGATGCAGTCCAAAATGGTGGTGCCTGAGATGGAAAAGCAGGGCATGTCGAAGCCGTTTTCCACCGTCGTCACGGCGTTTTCGTCGACAATCACCCCGCTTATCCCGCCCGGCATCGGCATGATTCTCTACGGCTCCATCGCCAACGTGTCGATCGGCAAGCTGTTCATGGCCGGCATCGCCGTCGGCGCGGTCCTCTGCGTAACGATGATGATTCTCACGTCGATTATCGCCCGCTACCGGGGCTATGGACCGTCCCGGGAAAAGATGCCCGGCCTCAGTGAACTGTACACCGCTTTCAAACCGGCGTTCTTCCCCTTCTGCCTGCCTGTCATCATCATCGGCGGCATCAGGATTGGCGTTTTTACGCCGACGGAAGCGGGGGCGGTGGCTGTCTTTTACGCCG
Source organism: Planctomycetaceae bacterium (assembly GCA_021203245.1). Classification (GTDB taxonomy): domain Bacteria; phylum Planctomycetota; class SZUA-567; order SZUA-567; family SZUA-567; genus JAJBSZ01. The sequence continues at coordinate 27,881 of JAJQBO010000183.1, read as the reverse complement.
CGTTCCTCGGACTCCTCTACCGGGAACTCAGCCTGACCAAGATCATCGGCAGCATCAAGGAGACGGTGGTCATCACCGCCACCATCATGCTTATCGTGGGCGGCGCGTCGGCGCTGGCGTGGGTGCTTACGCGCGAGCAAATTCCGCAAAACCTCACCCTGTGGATGGTGAACACCATCGACAACAAGTACCTGTTTCTCATCCTCGTCAACATCTTCCTGCTGATCGTCGGGATGTTTATCGAAGGCAACGCCGCCACCGTCATTCTCGTGCCGCTGCTCGCCCCCATCGCCCGTGCCTACGGCATCGACGACATCCAGTTCGCCTTCGTGTTTATTTTCAACATGGCTATCGGCGCCATAACGCCGCCCATGGGCACCCTGATGTTCGTCACCTGCAGCATCACGAAATGCAAGATCAAGGACTTTCTCCTCGACGCGATACCCTATTTCGGCCTTATGCTCTTCTGCCTGCTTCTCATCACCTTTGTTCCCGGCGTCACCACCGGGATCCTGAAGCTTTTCTATTGACCCCTAAACCGCTCCCACTCGTCGGGTAAACGCGGCACGGAGACACCGCAGTGAACAAGCAAGTGCTTATCCCCGAACCGGGCACCGTCCTTGTCCAGGACGCGCCCATGATTGAACCCCAGGTTGGCGAGGCCCTCGTCAAGGTCCTGTACGGCGGCATCTGCGGATCCGACCTCGGCACCTACCGGGGCACCTTCGCCTACGCTTCCTACCCGCGCATACCCGGCCACGAACTGGCTGTGGAAGTGATTGCCGCGCCGGAAAACGATCGCGGCGTGCGGGCCGGCATGCTCGCCACGGTCAACCCCTACTTCAACTGCGGCTCGTGCTACCCCTGCCGCCGCGGCAAGCCGAATTGCTGCGTCCACAATGAAACGATGGGCGCGCAGCGGGACGGCGGCTTTGCCCGCTACCTCGCCATTCCGGTCGAACGCCTCTATGATTCGCAGGGTCTGGCCCCGCGGGAAACGGCGCTGATCGAACCGTTCTGCATCAGCTACCACGGCGTTAAGCGGACCGCTGTCCAGCCGGGCGAAAAGGTGCTGGTCATCGGCGCCGGGACGATTGGCATTCTCGCCATGCTTTCGGCGCTGCATTTCGGCGCCGAGGTGTATGTGAGCGACGTCGCGGCAGGCAAGCTGAAGCGGGCGAAGCGGCTCGGCGCGGCCGGGACGTTTGTGAACACCTCTGCCGAGGCGTTTTCCGAATGGGTCGCCGCCACCACGAACGAACGGCGACGGCTTCGACGTCACCGTCGAGGCGGTGGGGCTGCCGTCCACCTTCCAGAACGCCGTCGACGCCGTCGCCTCGTCCGGCCGGGTGGCGGTTATCGGCATCTCGAAATCGAATATCGCGGACTTCAACTTCAACGCCATCCAGAAAAAGGAAATGGCCATTTTCGGCTCCCGCAACGCGGTGGAGCAGGACTTTATGGAAGTCATCGCCATGATGAAGAAAAGCGGTCTGTCCGCCGACGCCATTGTGACAAACACCTACGACTTCGCCGATGTGGCGCAGGCGTTCGAGGATTTTTCGACCAATGGGTCCGATATGCTCAAGGTGCTGGTGAAATTCCCCGAATAGCCGGCCGGTTACCTGGCACGAAAATGAACACGGCAACCGTCTCCACCGGGGCAGTTGCCGTTTTGTCTTCCGATGGCAGAAGGATACCCCGCCGCACCCGACAAAGAGAGGTGTCATACAAACCATTTGTCTCTGGGAGAACTCTCCATGAACCTGGTCGAACGGGTAAAAACCCTGTGGAAATTGTTTACCGGCGGCGGCATGACCAAAGCCGACAAGATAATTATGCTGATCGCGGTCGTCTATTGCCTCTCGCCCATCGACGTCATCCCCGATGTGGTCCCGATGGTCGGCTTCCTGGACGACTTCCTCGTCATCCTGGCAACGCTTCGCCACCTCAGCAATAAGCCCAATGCGGCCGAATCCACCACCGAGCCGGAAAAGACGGTGGACGCGACGGTGTTGTAAACTCGAAATATGTTTCGGCGTTCCACCTCCACAGTTCCACTCCACACTGGACGGCGTCCGCGCCGTCCTTTTTTTACACGGAAATTGTAGTCGACGGCTTGACAAACGTGGCTGACAAGGTAATATATAGGAACAGTTACTATTTACCAAGGATTACGGTTTATGCTCCACGCCATCGCGCCCGACAACGACCGGCCCTTTACCGACATCTGCCGCCAGCACAACTGGAAGCGGACGGTGCAGCGCCGCGCCGTCTTTACCTACTTATGCGGCAACCACGACCATCCGACGGTCGAGACGGTGTGGCGGCGCGTCCGCGACACCCTGCCCGACGTCTCGCTGGACAGCGTCTACCGCATCCTTGACGACTTCTCCAGCGTCGGCCTTATCCGCCGGTTGGAGGGAGCCAAGGTCATCCGCTACGACGCCGACACCCGCCCGCACGAGCATTTCGTCTGCGACCGCTGCGGCCGCATGCACGATTTTGCCTGTATCGAGCCGGAGGAGGTTGTGGCGAAATGCCGCGATTTCGGCCGGGTCGATTCGGTCGAACTGACTGTCCACGGCCTGTGCCGCGACTGTCTTGTCGCCCGGCAGTAATGAAAATTCCAGGAACAAGCCTCGCTCTCGGGTGAGGGTGAGGGGACACCAGATAACCGTTGCAGTACGCAAGCCCACAAGGAGAGCGAAAATGAGCGAAATCAAGAAAGATTCCAAAACCGCCGCCAATCTTGCCTTTGCCTTTGCCGGAGAATCCCAGGCCCGCAACAAGTACACCTATTTCGCCAAGGTCGCCCGCCAAGAAGGCTATGAGCAGATCGCCGAATTCTTTGAAAAGACCGCCGCCAACGAGTGCGCCCATGCCAAGCTGTGGTTCGAAGCCCTGGGCGGCATCGGCAACACCCTCGAAAACCTCGTTGCCGCCGCCGCCGGCGAAAACGAGGAATGGACCGACATGTACAAGCGCTTCGCCAAGGAAGCGGAAGAGGAGGGCTATGCCGATATCGCCCGCCAGTTCGCGCGCGTGGGCGAGATCGAGAAGCGCCACGAAGAGCGTTATTTGGCCCTCAAGGCCAATGTCGAAAAGGGCGAAGTGTTTGTCAAGACCGGCAAGAACCGCTGGGAATGCCGCCACTGCGGTTTCGTCTTCGAAGGCGAGAAGGCCCCGGAAAAGTGCCCGGTGTGCAAGCACGCCAAGGCGTACTTCGAAGTCGAGGCCAAGAACTACTAATTTTTATGGAAAACCCTTCTCTTGGTCTGTGGTCAAACCCCAGTACTATGCCCCCCTCTCGTCGAGCGGGGGCGTTTTATGGGAGAGGGTTAATTTTGGAGAACAGGTATGTAACACCGTTCCTTTCTTGTGCCGCCCGCTGGGCCCCCGCGTTCGCGGGGGTGACGGGGTTGGTGGGACGAGGGGGGAAGGGTGTGGCGGATACGGTAGCATGATGGGCAAAAAACAGCGCCGCCGCCCCCGGAGGGGCGGCGGACACGTGCGACTTGGCCTGGTTTTGTCAGCGGGCGATGGAATCCTGGAAAAATTGATACGCTTCCTTGTCGGTGTAGCGCTCGTGCACGATCTTGCGGATGGCGGCCGACATCTGCACCGGATGCTCGCTCTGGAAAATGTTCCGGCCCATATCGACGCCGCGCGCGCCGCCCTGGATGGAGTCGTAGGCAAGCTTGAGGGCGTCGGGTTCGGACAGCTTCTTGCCGCCCGCGACCACGACGGGAACGGGACACGCCGCCACCACCTCTTCGAAATTCTCGCAATAATACGTCTTGATGATGTTCGCGCCGAGTTCGGCAAGGATGCGGGTGGCGAGCTTGAAAAAACGATCCGTCCGCTCCATCTGTGTGCCGACCGCCACGACGCCCAGCGTCGGAATGCCGTAACGCAAGCCGGCGTTGACCGCGCGCGACAGGTTGTCGAGGCTGGACAACTGTCCGCCCGCGCCGATGAACGTCTGGATAGCCATGCAGTCGGCGTTCATGCGGATGCAGTCCTCGATGTCGACGGCGATGACCTCGTGGGAGAGGTCGTCGTTCAGCATCGACGAGCCGGACGTTGTCCGCAGCGCAATCGCCTTGCGGCACTCCGGCGGTACACAGGTGCGGATGGCCCCGCGCGTGCCCATCAGGCAGTCGATGTGGTCCATCAGGGTCGGCAACACCAGGTCGAGGCGCTCGAGGCCCGAGACCGATCCCATGAAATAGCCGTGGTCGAAGGCGAACATCACCGTGTTGCCGCTTTTCGGATCGAAGATGTTGGCGAGATGCTTTTTCATGCCCCATTCGAGGCTGTTCGCGCCCTTGATGTAGAAACCGCCGCCGTTGGCGAACGGGGTGTCGAGGTGGTAGTTTTTTTCGGCCTTGAGGCCGTCCTTGTCTGCCATGTGCGTCTCCCGATACGGTAGTAATCCTTCCTGCCCCCTCTCCCCCTCCGGGGGCGAGGGGCAGGTTCGTCCTTTTTGAACGGTTAGAAATTGTAGTTGTCCATGTTCTCCTTGGTGAATTCGGTGCGCTCGGGCAGGAGCACGACGCCCGAATCCGGCGCGGTGTAGGCGTCTGGATCGAGGACGGTGTTGGGGAGCACTTCGACAACGCCGATGTCCGGGACGTCAATTTTGTCGCCGACGGTGATGCTGTTGCCGCTGGCGAGATAGTAGGCGAGGTAACAGCCGAGCGCGCCCTGCACCTGGCAGTCCCACAGGCCCCAGCGTTCGATAACGCCGGCGCGGCAGTAATCCTTGATGGAGTTCGGCGCGGCGAAGCCGGTGATGGTCACGTCCTTGGCGGTCTTGCCCAGGTTCTGCGCGGCCTGGCATTGGCCTGGGAGGGCGGTCGAGTCGTTGCAGATAATGAGGTCGATGTCGGGGTGGGCGGTGAGGACGGATTCGCCCACGCTGATCGCCTTTTCCGCGTCCTGTTCGGAATAGTAGTTGGACGGGGCGAGGTTGACCCAATTCGGGTAGTTGTCGCGGATATAAGCTTCGCCCGCGCCCTGCCATGAGTTCTGGTCGGTGACGGTGGACTGCGAATAATGCCACGCGTACTTGATCGCGTCCTTCTTCGGATCCTTGCCCCGGCTGGTCAGGGATTTAACGCCCATCTCGACCAGCATCTTGCCGAGGATGTCGGGCGTGCCTTGCGCCACCATGACCGTGCGGGCGTCGCCGGAGACGTCGGAGTCCCAGGTGGTGACGGCGAGGCCGGCGTCCATGGCTGAGCGCATGACGTCGTCAAGCCCGGTCACGTCGAGGGACGAGACGCAAATCGCGTCCATGCCCTGCTGGATGGCGTTGTTGATGATCGTGACCTGGTTGGCGACAGCCGCCTCGGAACTGCCGTCGTACTTGACGGTAAACCCGTGTTTTTTCGCATAGGCCTGCGCGCCGTCGTTCGCCGATTCAAAAAAGGCGTTGCCGGTGACTTTGGGGACAAACACGACGGTAATGTCGCCGGCGGCGGCTGTCAGCGCCGTCATAATCCCCACCAGGGTCAAAGCGATGATTCTTTTCATGATTGTCTCCTTGCCGATTCCGTAAATCCCCCGCCGCCACGATGACGGCACGCGGGCAGTTCGTGTATCCATTGTAACGAATCCGATGATCATCCGAGCCAGGCGCCTTCGCTGTTTATCCCCGTGGACCCCGGCCGAACCGCCCGCTTCCTCCGCTGGTCCATGTCCGCACGCCGGGGTGACGTATGGGGGAGGATGAGTGTAATCCCAAACAATACATCCCCCCATTTCTTAATCCGCATTATGTCTTCGCCAACCAGCCGCGCCGCACCAGGCGGGCGAGGCTGGGGTTGTCCATGAAGGTCCGGCAGCCGACGGCGACGATCAGGAGCGCGCCGACGGGGATGTCGTGGTATTGGGTCGTGACCCCGTTCATCGACAGGCCGAAGCGCATCACGCCGATGACCAGCGCCGCCAGCGCCGTACCGATGACGCCGCCCCTGCCGCCCAGGTTGGAGGTGCCTCCGAGGACGACGGCGGTGATGATGGGGAGGGTCAGCTCCTTGCCGAAATCGGCTTTCGCCGTGCCGAGGTACGAGGTGAGGATTATCCCGGCGACGGCGGCGCTCGCGCCCGAGAGCACGTAGGTCGACATGACGACGCGGCGGGTATTGATGCCGCAGAATTCGGCCGCAGCCGCGTTGACGCCGCAAAGGAAGACGGCGCGGCCGTAGCGGGTGCGGTGGAGGATGACGTAACTGATCACGATGAGGGCGAGGAAAATCAGCATCTGGCTCGGCACGATTCCCCAGAAGCGGTATTTCGAAAACGCGGTAAAGGCGCGGGGAAAGCCGGAGATGCCTTTGTACGATTCGGTCGACGACAGGTGCGAGACCGCGATGGCGATGCCTGAATAAAGGAACGATCCCCCAAGGTCACCACCATCGGCTGCACGCCCGTATAGGCGACAAAGAAACCGCTGAGCGCGCCGCACAAGCCGCCGGCGACAACAGCGATGGCCGCCGCCGTCCAGATGTCGAGGCCGCAGTCCTTCCACAACAACCCCATGCCGATGGAGGCGAGGCCGACAATCGCCCCGGCCTGGATGTCCATACCGCCGGTGACGAGGACGAACGTCACGAACAAGGACACGACGCAGATGGAGGTAAAGTCGTTGATCGAACCAAGCAGCACGCGCGGCCGCAGAAAGCGCGGGTTCAGATGGCCGAAGACGAGGATTTCGCCAATCAGCACCGCCAGCAGAAACACTTCCCAACGCAGGAGATGTTTGGTCCAGCCCTTCATGGTGCGCCCTCCTCGGTCGACGATGCCGTCTTGGCGGTGAGGAGGGTGCGGCGCGCCTTCTCGGCGGCGCGGCGCTGGAGGAGCGCGTCGGCCACGACGATGGTGATGAGGAGGATGCCGGTAATGGTGTTGTCGTAGTTGGAGGAGAACTGCATAAAGACGAGAATGCGGCCGATGGAGGCCATGATGATCGCGCCCATGGCCGCGCCGATGACCGAGCCGATGCCGCCCGACAGGCTGACCCCGCCGAGAACGCAGGCGGCGATAGCCTTCATCTCGTAGCCCATGCCGGCAACCGGGGTGACAAAGCCGATGCGGCTCACATACATCAGCCCCGCCAGCGAGGCGAAGACGCCGCAGAGGACAAAGGCGATGATGCACGTCCGCCCCACCGGGATGCCGATCAGCGTCGCGCCGCCCTCGTTGTCGCCGACGGCGTAGAAGCGGCGGCCGCGATTGGTGTGGGTCTGGTAGATATACACCAGCACGGTGACGACGGCTGTCACGAAAAAGAACCAACTGATGCTGCCCGGTTTGCCGGTGAGAGTCGCCTGGGACAGGGACTTGTAGCCGAAGGGCAGGTTTTCGACCCATTTGCCGCTGCTGTGGACATAGCAGAGGCCGCGGATGATGTCGTTGGTGCCGAGGGTCATGATGATGGACGGCACCGTGAACACGACAATCCCGACGCCGTTCAGCAGGCCGATCAGCAGACCGACCCCAACCGCGGCGGCGATGGCGAGCGACCACGGCATGTCGTCCCGGATCATCGTGGCCGAGACCGTCGCGGCAAGGCCGAGGGTCGCGCCGACCGAGACGTCGATCTCGCCCGAGATGATGACAAAGGCGATGCCGACCGCGAGCATGATAAAGATGACGCTGCCATTCAGGCAGAGCATGATGTTCTGGGGAGAGAGGAAATTCGGATTCACCATCCCCACCAGGAGGAAGATGGCGACGACAAACCCGACCGAGGTGAGTTCGCGCAAGGGAATGACGCGTTTTAGTTCGCCCATGCGGCTCCTGTTTGGTTCATGGCACGCCTGTCCAAAAAGGTGATGCAATATGTAAAAGAGCGTGTACGCAGCCGAAGGTTTCCCTAAGTTTGGTGTCTTGACTGTCTATCCCCGTGGACCCCGGCCGAACCGCCCGCTTGTCCCGCTGGTGGAGGTCCGCACGCCGGGGTGACGATGGCGGAGGTTGGGGGCTTTTTGATCCAACCAACGCAATCCCCTCCTTATGTCACCCCGGCGTCTGGACTTTGAACCGGGCATAAAACGGGCGATTCGGACGCGCCGAAGGCGGCTGCCATAAGGTTGTCCTGGGTGATGTCGGCCTTTTCGAAACGGCGGTTGATGCGGCCGTGGTACATGGTCGCGGCCCTGTCGCTCAGTTCGACGATCTCCTCCATGTCGGAGGAGATGAGGAGAATGGCGACGCCCTTTTCCTTCAGCTCGTTGATGATGGCATAGACGTCGCCGCGGGCGGCCGCGTCGATGCCCCGGGTCGGCTCGTCCAGGATGATGAACTTGGGGTCGGTGGACAAGGCCCTGCCGATCACCACCTTTTGCTGGTTGCCGCCCGAAAGGCTGCCAAGGGGCTGGTCCAGCCCGGTGACGCGGATGCGGAACGAATCGACAAAACGCTGCGCCAACGACTTCTCGGCCCGGCGCGGCAGGAACAGGCCGGGCAAGCGCCGCAGGCAGGCGGCGGAGGTGTTGGCGGCGACGTCGGAAATTTTGAAGATGCCGTTGAGGAAACGGTCCTCCGGCACATAGTTGACGCCCTTGTCGATGACGGCGCGGGTGGACAGGCCGGTAATGTCTTCGCCGTCCAGCAGCGCCGTGCCGCTCCGGACGATGTCCCTGCCGAAGATCGTCGTCGCCAGTTCGGTCCGGCCCGCACCGACGACGCCGGCCAGGCCGACGATTTCGCCCGGATAGACGTCGAGGTCGATATCGGCGAAACCGTAGCCAGAATAGCCGCGCAGGCTGAAAACAGGCGTTTTGCCGGTGCGGTCGGGCGGCGGCGACCGTTCGGCGCGCTCGCGTTGCTGCGCGTCGGGCGGGAGCAGGCCGCGCACGAGATCGTCCCGGGTAAAGTCGGCGACCGGTCCCTGGAGGGTGATGGAGCCGTCCCGCATGATCGCGACATGGGTGGCGATGCGGAAGACTTCGGCGAGGCGGTGGGTGATGTAGATGATGGAGATGCCTTTGTCCCGGAGATCGGCGACGATGCGGAACAGGGATTCGACTTCGTCGAAGGTGAGGGCGGAGGTCGGTTCGTCGAGGATGAGGATGCGGGCGTTCCGGAGCAGGCCGCGAAGAATTTCGACCAGTTGCTGCTCGGCGATGGAGAGGCTGACCGCCTTGCGGGAGAGGTCGACGCGCCAGTTCATTTGCGCCGTGAGATCGGCCAGGCGGCGGCGCAGAGCGGCCTCCTTTTCGGCAAAAGCCGATGGTGATGTTTTCCTCCACCGACATGTTGGGGAACAGCATCGGCTCCTGCGGGACGAGATAAATGCCGCGCGCGAGCGCCGCCGCCGGATTGGCGAGATCGGCTTTTTCGCCGTCGATGGCGATGTCGCCGTCGTCCTGCTTGTAGATGCCCATGATGATTTTCATCAGGGTCGACTTGCCCGCGCCGTTGCCGCCAATGAGGGCGACGACGTTGCCGGGGTAGACATCAAGATTGATATCCTTGAGGACGGTGTTGAGCCGAAACGACTTGCGGATGCGGCGCACCGACAGCTTCGGCTTCCCTCCCGCGGATTGGGCCGTTGACATGCGTTCGCCTTTTGACAGATGGAGCAGGGCGACCCTTTGGAGAGCAAAAGTTTCCATCTACAGCATAAGTCACACCCGCTCCTTTGTCAATTCCAAACTTCGCGCCAGAAGGCGGTTTGGCCCGTGCAGACCCTGCGAGAAAGAGTGTAAAATGCTTATCAGTAAATACATATAGAATATTTACAGTCAATTCCGATGACAAAAATCGCCTTTTCGCTGGCAAAACCGCCCGCGTGTGGTATAGTAAATGGGGATGTTACTTTTGTACCTTATCCTAACATATGTTCAGCCTCGGAGCCGATCGCTACATGACCTACAATTATGAAGAGATCCTCCTCATCAAGACGGCCTGGTACTATTACATCGAAAATCTCACCCAGCAGAAGGTCTCGGAACTGCTGGGCATCTCGCGCATGCGCGTTATCCGCCTGCTGGAGAAGGCGCGCACCACCGGCGTTATCCAGTTCAATATCCGCAAGGACAGCACCAGGCGGATGGAGTCGGAAAAAACCCTGGCCGACCGGTACAGCCTCAAGGACGCCTTTATCGTCCCCGATGCGCCCGAACCGACCCAGGCCGCCATCAACGCCAATATCGCCCGCGCCGCCGCCATGTACATTAACGACCGGCTCGAGAACAACCGCTTCATCAACATCGGCTACGGCGATACGCCGAGCCGGGTCCTGAACGTCCTGGCCACCATGGCCGAGGAACCGATCTCGTGCATTTCGCTTACGGGCGGCGTCAACAACTACCTGCCGAACATGCAGTCGAACGTCTTCAACGCCCGGCTCTACCTGCTGCCCGCGCCGCTCATTGTGTCGTCCCGGGAAATGGTCGAGGCGATACGGAACGAGTCGTCGGTGCAGGAAATTTACCGGATGCTGAGCCCGTCGGCGTTTTCGGTCATCGGCATCGGCGGCTTGAATGCCGATGCGACCATCTTCAAGGGCGGCATCCTCAACCATAACGAAATGCTGTTCCTGAAGCGGCAGGGAGCGGTCGGCGATGTGCTCAGTCATTTTCTGGACGCGCGGGGCGGGCTGGTCGACACCGGCGTCGAGGAAAAACTCATTTCCACCCCGCTCCCGACCCTGAAGAGTTTGCAGAACGTCATCGGCGTCGCCGCCGGCGCGGCCAAGGTGGAGGCGATTCGCGCCGCGCTCCTGGGAGAATACCTGGACGTGCTCATCACCGACGAAGACACGGCCGAAGCGCTCCTGGCCTTTCCAGAATAGGAGACACGCATGGCAGAGCCACACGACAGATTCCTGGTTGCGGTGGATGCGGGAACCGGCAGCGTGCGCGCGGTGGTGTTCGACACGCGCGGCAACCAACTCGGTTGCGTCGCCCGCGAATGGGAACACCGCCAGGACCCGCGTTATCCCGGCAGCATGGACTTCGATTGGGACCGCAACTGGACCCTCGCCGCGACCTGCATTCGCGAGGCGCTGGCCGAGACCGGCATCGATCCGGCCGCCGTCGCCGCCGTTTCCACGACCTGCATGCGCGAAGGGATTGTCCTGTACGACAAGGCCGGAAAAGAAATCTGGGCCTGCGCCAATGTCGACGCCCGCGCCAACGACGAGGTCGGCGAACTTATCCGCCTGAACCCGCAAATGGAACGGGACATCTACAAGGAATCGGGTGAGACCTATGCCTTGGGCGCGTTGCCGCGGCTCCTGTGGGTGAAGAACAAAGAACCTGACATTTACAAACGCATCGCGAAGGTCGGCATGTTCAACGACTGGCTGATCTACCGCCTTTCCGGCGTGCTCGAGGTCGATCCGTCCAACGCGTCGACGACCGGGCTTCTCAGCCTCCAGCGGCGCGACTGGGACCCGGCGATTCCGGAGCGCTGCGGCCTTCGGGGCGACATCTTTCCGCCGGTGCGCGAATGCGGCGACGTGGTCGCCCGCGTCAGTGCGGAGGGCGCGGCCGAAACCGGTCTGGCCGAAGGCACGCCGCTGGTGGTGGGCGGCGGCGATGCGCAGCTCGGCTGCGTCGGCGTCGGCGTGGTCGAACCGGGGCAGGCGGCCGTGTTCGGCGGCAGCTTCTGGCAATACGAATTCAACACCGCGAGCGGCGCGACCGATCCCGGCTGCCGCGTGCGCGTCAATTGCCACGCCGTGCCCGGCGTCTGGCAGTATGAAGCCCTCGCCTTCAAACCCGGCCTCGCCATGCGCTGGTTCCGGGACGGCTTCTGTCAGGAAGAGAAACGCGAAGGCGAACGGTCGGGAACAGACCCCTACGCCCTCATGGACGCCGAGGCGGCGAAGATTCCCGCCGGCTGCCACGGGATGCTGTGCACCTTTTCCGACGTTATGAACTTCATCTCCTGGAAGCACGCGTCGCCGACCTTCACAAACTTCGATTTCGACGCGGCGGTGTTCAACAAATATACCTTCTACCGCGCCATCATGGAGAACACCGCCATGGTGACCCGGGGCCACGTCGACCTCGTCCATGAGGCGACCGGCAATCGCCCCGACGCCATCGTCTTCGCGACCGGCGCGGCCAAGAGCCCGCTGTGGTGCCAGATCGTCGCCGATGTGCTGGGCGTCCCGGTGCGGGTGCCGGAGGTGAAGGAGGCGTCGGCCCTCGGTGCGGCGATACTCGCCGGCTACGGCGTGCGGCTGTACCCGGACATCCCGTCGGCGGCGGAGGCGATGGTGCGGTGGGACACCGTCTACACGCCCGACGACGAGGCAAAGCGCGTCTACGACGCCATGTACGAACCGTGGCGAGAGGTCTATGCGGCGCAGTTGGCGCTGGCGGACGCGGGCCTGACCCGCCACATGTGGAGAGCGCCTGGATTGTAACCAGCCACGAATGAAAGGGCGGACCATGTTCATAATCAATGAAAACGAACGCGAATACCGATTCGGCGACAGCGGCCCCAAATACCTGATGCAAGGCCCGCGCAGCAACTTCGCCCTGGTGCAGTTCCAGGCCGGGCAGGACTTCAAGGCGCATTACCACAATATCATGGAGGAGAATTTCTTTATCCTCGAGGGCGAGGTCGATATTGTCGTCGACGGCACGGTCAACCACCTGAAGCCGGGCGATCTAATCCATATCGAGCCGGGCGAAATCCACTACGTCGTCAACAAATCTGACAAGCCGATCAAGATGGTCAGCACGCTTGCGCCGTATCAGGAAAAGGATAAGGTGGAGGTGGAGAATTACACCTGCTGAGCTGATTGGGTTGAGGGAGCGCTATGAGTAAACGAATGGTTCCGGCCAGTGAATATACCGCCGTCGCCGCCGTGGCGGCTCGGTATGTCGATGCCTTACGCGTCGGCGACATTGACGCGCTGGTCGAGGTTTTTCATGCAAATGCCGTGACCTACGGCACGGTTGACGGTGCCCTTGTGGGCGGCGGTACCGGTAATCCTGCCGTTGATTTTATTAGGAACTATGGGAAGTCCCCCGACATCGAGGCGCACATTGATGTGCTTGACATTACGCCGACCAGCGCGGTGGTTCGGGTGATTATGGCAAAGGATGCGGTGGGGTCGGATTGTACCGATGACCTCCTGCTGATTAAGATCGATGCGAGGTGGAAGGTGATTGCCAAGGTGTTTCATCAGTATGAGGCGTGAATGCGGTTCGCGATGACCACCGGGGTTTTATGCAAGCGCCGTTCGGGGCGTGGACCCCGGCCGAATTGCCCGTGTTTTCCGCTGATGGATGTGGTGACGCCGGGGTGACGGCTGGGGAGGGTTGGGCGGACAAACCTTCGATGGATTGGCGCGGCAATCGGTGCGTCAACCGCTCTTGGTCGGCGGGTATGTACCACCGTTCCTTGTGTGGATCGTCCTCTGGGCCCCCGCGTTCGCGGGGGTGACGTTGTTTTTGGGGATGAGTGGGGGCGGATCGTGGTTACCCCTCTCCCTTCGAGGGAGAGGGGGCCTGTTTAACCCGTGCTACGGCCGCCCGGCCAGCAGCAGTCGGTCCAAAGCGTCGCGGAGCACCCAGCTTGGACAGGCGAGGTTGAAGCGTTCGAAGCCTTCGCCTTCCGTGCCGAAGATATAGCCTTCGTCCAGGAACAGCCGCGCGCCCTTGACCATGAACCGCTCCAACTCCTGCGGCGTCTTGCCCCAGGCGCGGAAATCCAGCCAGATGAAATAGGTGCCCTGGTGATCATGGACAACCACCTCGGGGTAATTCTCCGCCATAAACTCCAGCAGCATCAACCCGTTGTCGTAGATGAGCCGCGTGACCGCGTCGAGCCAGTCGTCGCAGCGCTCGTAGGCGAGACGGCAGGCGGCGAGGCCGAGCTGGTTGACGCCGTGGCGGCCGGTGGAGCGGTAGGTGTGGACGATGCGGTGGCGCAGTTCATGATTCGAAATCACCAGGTTCGACGTCTGCAGGCCGGCGATATTGAAGGTCTTCGACGGCGCGGTGCAAATGACGGCGTGGTCGGCGAAGGACGGGTCGATCTGGCTGTAGACCACGTGGCGGTGGCCCGGCATGGCGAAGTCCATGTGGATTTCGTCCGAGACCATGATGACGCCGTGCTTCTGACATAATTCACCCAACTTGGTCAACTCGTCCCGCCGCCAGATCCGCGAGACAGGATTGTGGGGGCTGCAGAAGAGGATTATCGACACCTCGGGCCTGGCCATGGCGGCTTCGAGGGCGTCGAAGTCCATCTCGTACTCGCCGTTATGGATGACGAGCGGCACCGCGATCGGGGTGCGGCCGCTGTCGTGGATGGCGAGGTAGATCGGGTGGTAGACGGGCGGCATGTAAATGACGCCCGCGTCCGGCTTTGTCAGGGCCTGAACCGCGAGGTAGAGGCCGGGAACGACGCCGTCGATGCCGACCAGCCAGTCCGGGTCGACCGCCCAGCCGTGGCGGCGCTCGAACCAGTCGACAACCACGCGCCTGTCTTCAGCGGTCGGGGCGGTATAGCCGAGAATGGTGGTGTCGAGATAGTCCTTGAGGCCGTCCAGCAACTCGGGCGCGGTCCGTAACTCCATGTCGCCTATGGATAACGGCACAATACCGGGCGGGGCGTCGGGGTCGGCGTCGCGCATCAGGTTCCACTTCACCGATCCGGATGCGGATCTGTCCACCAGCGTTTCGAAATCGTATGGGCCGCTCTCCACGTCTGTCCTCCCTGTAAATGGTACCATCGTTTACATTATTATATGTGAAAACGGGACGAAATGCTTTGCCGAAAAAAACGCGATTTTTCTGAAAGGAGTTCCGCCGGAGCGGTAAGTTAACCCGGATGGAGGCGTTCCCGCTGCCTCCGGGGGATGGCGTACACAAATTTTCCGCCCCGGTTTGCGTCTGGATAATTTTGGGGAGCGCTTTTTATATGGTGTCTGGTATCTTCCTCGCGTTTTACGGCTGCACTGGAATGGGCCGAAAAGCGCAAAGGAAGGTTCACATAAATATAAAACGCTATAAAATATTCGGACCATGCCGAATTGGTGGATTCCCTCCCCGGATTCGGCCGATATGTTGAACAAGGGGTGTCGGGTGGAACGCTCACCGCCCGCGTACCCAGAAATCATAGTTTTATCCGCTTATCGAGGAGGCGTATTATGAAATCAGTGCGTTTACTGCTGGGCATCGCGTGCGGCGTCGCCAGCCTGGCACTTTTCTCCGGCTGCGAAACACAACAGTCCGCCTGTGAGCGCGAAAAACGCCTCACCGAACGGCTGGACGAAATGCAGATGGAGCTGGACGGCCGCCTCCAGGGCGTCAACATGGAAATGGCTTCCATGCGGACCAACCCGCCCGTCGTGGTGCAACAGGTGCCGACCCCCATGCCGGTGCCGGACTACAACGCCCTCACCAACCCGAGTTCGACCACCCCGGCGATGAGCGTCGACACCATCTCCATCGAGGACGACTACTACGCCTCGTCGAAACGGGAACAGCTTGAACAGCTCGCCGCCTCGAGCCGCCGCCAGCAGATCTACGACGAGCCCCCGCCGCGCGCCCAGGCCGGTTCGTCCAACCAATCCAACGTCGCCAAGCACATCCGCGTCCCGGTGCCGGTCCGGACCGTGCAGGCCGCGCTCAAGGAAGCCGGACACCTGAACGGCAACGTCGACGGCAAGGTCGGCCGCCAGACCATCGCCGCCATCACCTCCTTCCAGCGCTCGCAAGGCATCAAGGCGGACGGCATCGTCGGCAGGCAGACCTGGCAGCTTCTCTACCCCTATGTTCCGGCCGGGATGTCCACCACCAGGCTGAAATAGCTGGCTGAAAGAAGTAAACAGGATATAATCGTCCGCGATATTTCAACCATTGCCCTTCCGATCCCGTCCGGGTCGGAAGGGAATGCTGTTTCGGGGAGGCGGAACGGTGCTGCAATACGTGACCTGGGCCATTATGGCGTACGGCATCGGCGGCGTTACCGCCTGGGCCTTGCGCCGCCGCGCCGTCGCCGCCGCGCATCTGGGCGCGCTCGGCTGCGTCGTGGCGGCCGGCCTCGGGCTGTACGGCGTGGGCGGCTGCCTGTTCCTCCGCCAATTGGAATCGTCGCGGCAGCTCTGGAACGTGCCGCTCGCCTCGATGAACCTCGGCCTCGACTCTCTTTCCGCCTTTTTCCTCATTCCCGTCTTCCTGGTCGGCGGCCTCGCCGCCGTCGCCGCGCTCCGGAACCTGCCGGGCGACTATGCCGCCAATCGCCCGCACGAACACTGGCTTTTCCTGAATTTCACCCTCGGCGGCGCGGCCCTGGCCATTGTCGCCCGCAACGCCGTCCTCTTCCTCTTCGCGTGGGAACTGATGACGGCGGCGTCGTTCATGCTGGTGGAAAACACCCAACGCACGCCAGGCTCGCGCAGCGGCGGCTGGGTCTACCTGAGTGCCGGCCACCTCGGCTGCGCCGCACTGTTCGCGCTGTTCGCCCTCCTGGGCGCGGGCAAGGGAATGGCGCTCGACTTCAGCTCGCTGAGCGCCGCCGGCGGCACGCTGTCGGCCGCGTTCCTCCTGGCGGTGATCGGCTTTGGCGCGAAGATCGGCCTGTTCCCGTTCCAGTCCTATTATCCCGAAAGCTATCCGCCCGCTCCGGCCCACGTCGGCGCGGTGCTGTCCGGCGTCGTCGGCAACCTCGGCATCTACGGACTCCTCCGCATCCTCTATTTGCTCGGCGGCGATGTCAAACCGCCGCTATGGTGGGGCTATCTGCTCCTCTACGCCGGGCTGGCGTCGGGCGTCGTCGGCGCGGCTCGGGCGCTGGCGTCCAAGGATCTGTCGCGGCTGCTGGCGTGGTCGTCTGTCGAAAACTACGGCCTGATGGCGTCCGGCATCGGCCTGGGACTGCTGGGCGCGACGGCCGGGAACGGCGTCCTCTCCTACCTCGGCTTTACCGCCACCATCCTCCACATGCTGAACCACTCGATTTCCAAGTCGCTCCTCTTTCTCGGGGCCGGCTCCGTCTACGCCCGCACCGGCACGCGCAGCCTCGACCGGATGGGCGGGTTGATGCACCGGCTGCCGCTGACCGGGCTCCTGTTCCTCATCAGCGCGATGGGCGCGGCCTGCGTGCCGCCCCTCAACGGCTTTGCCGGCGAATTCCTCCTGCTTGCCGCCGCCTTCCAGGGCGCGGGCGGCTACAACCCGGCCAGCATCGCCGCCGCGACCATGTTCCTGGCGGTGGTGCTGTTCGCGCTGGTGGGCGGTCTGGCGGTGGCGTCGTACTGCAAGGCCTTCGGCTTCGTCTTTCTCGGGAACGACCGCAACCCCGGCGCCGTCTCGACGGTGCGGGAGAACCGGCGCCTGCTCCTGCCGCACCTGGCGCTGGCCGCCGTGGCGCTCGTCTTCGCCGGCGCGTCGTCGTCCCTGGTGCGTCTGATCAGCCCGACGGCGGAAATGCTGGTGCAGCTGTGGCGGCGCTCGCCGGTCGGCAACCACGATCTCGATCTGTGGCTCACGGAGGGCGGGCTGACGCTGCTCGATTCCGCCTTCGTGGGCTGCTGGCTGCTGGCCGGCTGCATCGCCCTCATCTATCTCCTGCGCGCACTGCTGCTGCGCGGCAAACAACGCGCCGCCGCGCCGACCTGGGACTGCGGCTATGCCGCGCCAACCAACCGGATGCAGTACAGCGCCAGTTCGTTCGCGCGGCCGCTGGCCGAGACCTTCCAGCCCCTTGTCACCATGACGGATCAGGAGGAAGCGCCGCGCGGGCTGTTCCCGACCGGGGCGTCGTTCCTGACGCGCGTGCCCGGGGTCGAAAGCGCCTGGGGATTCAGCCACCTCTTTCGAGTGATCGCGCGGATTGCCGGATGCATCCGCGTCATGCAGGCCGGCCGGGTGCAGGTGTATCTCCTGTACATGGCGGTCGCCCTCGTCGTCCTGCTGTTGTGGAAGCTTTGATATGTCGACCCGGCTCCTTGCCCTCCTGACCTTTCTGCTGGCGCTCGGCGCCTGCCCGCTGCTGTTGGGCATCGTCAACCGCACCAAGGCGCTAGCCGCCGGGCGGAACGGACCGCCGCTGCTGCAGAAGTATTACGACCTCCGCAAGCTCCTCGGCAAAGGCGTCGTCTACAGCCACACCGCCACCTGGCTGGTGCGGGCCTGCCCTGTCGTCGTCCTCGCCGGTTCGCTGGCGGCGGCGGCCATGACGCCGTTCGGGCGGGGCGGGGCGGTGTTCTCGTTCCAGGGCGATTTCCTCGTCTGGGCCGGGGCGTTCACCATGGCCCGGCTCTTCATGGTGCTGGCGGCCCTGGACGTCGGGTCGTCGTTCGAAGGGATGGGCGGCAGCCGCGAGGTCTGGTACGCGGCCCTGGCCGAGCCGGCCCTGTTCCTGTCCATGGCCGCCCTGGCGGCAATCGCGCGGGACTACTCGCTGACCGGCTTTTTCCTGTCGCTGACGCCGGAGGTGACGAGCCGCCACCTGATGGCGCTCCTCTTCGCCGCCTCCGCCCTGTTCTTCGTCTCGCTGGCCGAAAACAGCCGCATCCCGGTCGACGATCCGACCACCCACCTGGAACTCACCATGATCCACGAAGTGATGATCCTCGACCACTCCGGCCCGGACCTGGCGCTGATCGAATACGCGTCGATGCTCAAGATCTGGGTCATGGGAGCCCTTGTCGTCGGCGCGGCGGTGCCGGTGAACATCGGCTCGTGGTGGCTGGACGGGGCCTGCTTCCTGGTCGGCATGGGCGTCTTCGCCGTGCTGCTGGGGGCGGTCGAGTCGGGGATGGCGAGGCTGCGGCTGACCCGGGTGCCGCAGTTCCTGGTCGGCGCGCTGGTGCTGGCGGCGATGTCGGTGGTGATGATGGCGAGGAACTTCGCATGACGCACACGGCGCTCGAATACCTGTCGGTCCTCCTCCTCCTTTCGAACTTCGCCCTCCTGGCGTCGAGCCGGCTCGGGCTGTGCATCAACGCCGTGACGGTGCAGGGAGTGGTGCTGGCGATTATTCCCCTCCTGCACGGGGGCGATCACCTGGGCGCGGCGTCCATCCTCCTGTACGCGGTGACGCTGGCCGTCAAGGGCTACGCCTTCCCGCACCTCCTCCGCGCCGCTATCGGCCGCGCCAACGTGCGGCGGGAAGTCGAACCGCTGATCGGCTACAACACTTCGCTCCTGGCCGGGCTGGCCATGCTTGTTTTCGCCTTCTGGCTCCAGTCGCGCCTGCCGCTGACGCAGGGGGGCGAGGGCATCCTCCTGCCCGCCGCCTTCTTCGGCATCCTGGCCGGGTTCTTTATCACCATAGCCCGCCGCAAGGCGTTGACCCAGATCCTCGGCTATCTCGCGCTCGAGAACGGCATCTTCGCCTTCGGCGCGGCCAGCCTGTCGGAGCACCCGTGGCTGCTGGAAATGGGCATTCTGCTCGACGTGTTTGTGGCCGTCTTTATCATGGGCGTGGCGCTGTTCCACATCAGCCAGGAATTCGATCACATGGACGCCGACCGCCTGGCGAGCCTGCGCGATCCGGTGGGGGAATCGTAGATGGTCAGTATCCTGCTCCTTGCCGTCCCCTTTGTCGCCGCCCTCGTCGCGCTGGCCCTGCCGGAACGGCTGGCCCATGTGCGGCGCGGCATGCTGCCCGCCGTCGCGGCGCTCCACCTCGGCCTCGCCGTCCGGCTCTGGCTCGGGCCGGACAGCTTCCACGGGCTCAGGCCGTGGCTGGGTGCGGACGCCCTCGGCCTGCTGTTCCTCACCCTGACGAGCGGGTTGTTCCTGCCCGCGTCGTTCTATGCCCTTGGCGACATGCGCCGCTACGCGGAACAACGCGCCGCTGCCGGAATCTCGGAACGGACTTACGTGGTGGGGCTGTTCGCCTTCCTTCTCTCGATGTCGGCGGTGTGCCTGGCGCAGGACATGGGCCTCCTGTGGGTGGCGGTCGAGGCGACGACCCTCGCCACCGCGCCGCTCATCTATTTCCGCAAAAGCCTGGGCGCGCTGGAGGCGACGTGGAAATACCTGCTCGTCTGCTCGGTCGGTATCGCCCTGGCGCTCCTCGGCACCTTTATCCTCGCCGCCGCCGCGAGCGAGGCAGGGCCTGTGACCCTGCGCGTGCGCGGCCTCGCCGCCATCGCCCTCGACATGAACGGCAACCTGCTGAAGGCAGCGTTCATCTTCCTCCTTGTCGGCTATGGCGCGAAGATGGGCCTCGCGCCAATGCACACCTGGCTCCCCGACGCGCATTCGGAATCGCCGTCGCCCGTCTCCGCGCTGTTGTCGGGAACGCTGTTGAACGGCGCGTTCCTGGCCATCCTCCGGGGCGCGGACATTATGCAGTCGGCCGGGCTGGACGAATTCTCGAACGGGCTGCTGCGGCTGTTCGGCCTGTTCTCGATGGGCGTGGCCGGGGCATTTATCCTCGGCCAACGAGACTTCAAGCGTCTCCTCGCCTATTCGTCCGTCGAGCACATGGGCATCCTCGCCTTCGGTGCGGGACTGGGCGGGGCGGGGTTGTTCGCGGCGCTGCTGCACGCGGTCAACCACACCTTCGCGAAGGGTTGCCTGTTCTTTACCGCCGGCAATATCATGTTCCGCTACCACGCGAAATCGACCCTGACCGTCACCGGCGTCCGCCGCGCCATGCCGCTGAACGGCGCGCTATGGCTGGCCGGGTTTGTGGCGATCTGCGGTTTGCCGCCGTTCGGGCTGTTTTTCAGCGAATTCACCGTGTTGGCGGAGGCGTTCGCCGAGGCGCGCTACGGCGAGGCGGCCCTGTACCTCCTGTTCCTCGCCGTCGTGTTTATCGACATGCTGGGCGTTTTCCTCGGCATGCTGCGGGGCGATCCGCCGCCGCTGGACGAGGGGGCGGAAGCGCCGGTCATGGCCTTGCCCGCGCTCCTGTCCCTCACCGTCGTTCTCGTCCTCGGCCTGGGCGTGCCGGAGTTTCTCGGCGACAAACTGATGGAAGCCGCCTATATCGTCGACAACGGGTTTACCTCCATGCCGGGAATCAAGCCATGAGCCAGCCCACGCCGAGAGCCCTCGCCAACCCGTCCGCCGTGCGCCTGGACGCACTGCCGCGCGGGGAGTTCCACTGGCTGCGCTCGACCATCCTCGAACAGGTCGCCGGGGGCGCGCACCTGTGCTCGCTGTTCCCGCTGACGCTGGACGGGGAGACGCTGCTGGTCGCGCTCCTCAACAACCACGAAGCCCGCGCCGTCATCGCCGCCGCTGCGCCCATCGGCGCCGCCTACCCGGCGCTGACGCCCGAATGCCCCGAAGCGCACCTGTTCGAGCGAGAGATTTTCGAGACCTGGGGCATCACGCCGCAGGGACACCCGTGGCTGAAGCCGGTCCGCTTTTTGCCGGGGCGGGAAGCGTCCGCCGCCGGGCCGTCGGTGATGGACTTCTTCCGCGTGGACGGCGAGGAAGTGCACGAGGTCGCGGTCGGGCCGGTGCACGCCGGGGTCATCGAGCCGGGTCACTTCCGCTTCCAGTGCCATGGCGAAAAGGTGATGCACCTGGAGATTTCCCTCGGCTACCAGCACCGCGGCATCGAGGCCGCGCTCGCGGGCGGCCCGGACATCCGCACCCGCCACCTGCTGGAGACAGCCGCCGGCGACACCACCTGCGGCCACGGGCTGGCCCACGCGATGCTGATGGAAGGCTTCGCCGACCACGACGTCCCGGCCGCCGCGCACCGGGTGCGGGCGATCGGGCTGGAGTTGGAACGCATCGCCAACCACGTGGGCGACCTGGGCGCGCTGGCCGGGGATGTCGGCTTTCTCCCGACCGCCAGCTTCTGCGGTCGGCTGCGCGGGGACATTCTGAACCTCACCGCCCTCATCTGCGGCAACCGCTTCGGGCGCGGCCTGATTGTACCGGGCGGCGTCCGGTACGGCATCGACGCCGCGACGGCCGCGACCGCGCGCGAGCGGCTCGCCGCCGCCATGCGGGATATCGGCGGCGCGGTGGATCTTCTGTTCCGGCGGCCGTCCGTGAACGCGCGGTTTGAAGGAACCGGCAGTGTCGAACGCATCACCGCCGACCGGTTGGGCATGGTCGGCCCGGCGGCGCGGGCGAGCGGACTGGAGGCGGATGTGCGCGTCGACCTGCCCCACGGCGTCTATGCCGAGCGGGAGTTCCCGCTCCGGCTGGGCGAGGCGGGCGATGTGCTCGCGCGCGCCCGGCAGCGCTGGGTGGAGGTCCAGGATTCGGCCGAACTGATTGACGCGCTCCTGCGGGAGGATTGCGCCGCGCCCGCGCCAACCGCCGTGCCGCCGCCCGCGCCGGACAGCCTCGCCGTCGCCCTGACCGAGGGCTGGCGCGGCCAAATATGCCATGCCGCCGTCACCGACGCGGCCGGGCGCTTCCGGGTCTACACGATCACCGACCCGTCCTTCCACAATTGGCCCGGGCTGGCCATGGCGCTACGAGGTGCGCAGATTTCCGATTTCCCCCTGTGCAACAAAAGCTTTAACCTGTCGTATTGCGGGCAGGATCTTTAGGAAAGGGCACCCATGGGCGTCGCCATCATTATTCCGGCACGGTTGCAGTCGACCCGGCTGCCGAACAAACTCCTCCTGGACAAGACCGGCATGCCGCTTATCTGCCATACGGCGGCGCGGGCGGTCGAGATCCGCGCCGCCGCGCCCGACATCTTTTCCGACGTCATCGTCGCCGCCGACCACGCGGACATCATTGCCGCCGTCGAGTCCTGGGCAAAAACGACGGGCAGCGACGTTCAGGCCGTCATGACCGACCCGAACCACCAGTCCGGCTCGGACCGCATCGCCGAAGCCGCGTGTTCCCTTCCGGCCGAGGTCGACGCCATCCTCAACCTGCAGGGGGACGAACCGGACATCCCGGTCGGCGCGGTGGTGTCGTTGGCGGAATTCTACTTCCGCACCGCGCCGGATATCGCCACCCTGGTCTATCCTATTCCCGATCTCGCCGACCGGCAGAATCCATCCCTGGTGAAGCCGGTGCTCGGGGCCGACGGGCGGGCGTTGTATTTCTCCCGCGCCGACATCCCCTTCCGCCGCGACGGCGAGGGCGGGATGCCGTCGTACGGCCATGTCGGCATCTACCTGTACCGCCGCACCTCGCTCGAGCGCTTTGTCGCGCTCCCGCCCGGGCGGCTTGAACAGACGGAAAAACTGGAGCAGCTCCGCGCGCTCGAGAACGGGATGATCATCAGGGCGATGATCCTGGGCGAAAAGCCGCCGAAGGGGATTGATACGCCGGAGGATTACGAGGGGTTTGTGCAGTCGGTGAAAAAATGATGCGAAGAAAAGCCCCGGCGGTGTGCCGGGGCTTTTTCGTCGACCAATTTTCAAAAACAACTACGACTTCTCCTCCACCGTCACCCCGGCGTCATAAACGTCCATCAGCGGAAACAGCGGGCGGTTTCGGCCGGGGTCCACGCCCCCAGCTTCCGCTGCGGGCGTGAACCGCTTGAGTTCGGTGCTTCACTGTTCCTGGCGTGGACCCCGGCCGAACCGCCCGTTTGCGCGCTGGTGGAGGTCTGCACGCCGGGGTGACGTATGAGGGGAGATGGAACGGTTTTTGATATCGCTTACGGCAGGCATTGCATGAACGTTTCCAACTGCTGGCGCCACAGGGCGGCGTTCATGACCGTGCCGTGGCCCGCCGTGTCGGGTCCGCCGGGGACGATGCAGTAGGATGCGTTCGGGATGCGGGCGATGGTCTTTTCCATCAGATCGCTTTCCACCGGGCAGCGCTCGTCGTCGGCGGAGTTGATGGCGAGGACGCGGCACTTGATTCGGTCCAGCTTCGGCACGGGATCGTAATCCCGCGACGCGTCCCATTGCAGGACGAAGTCGTTCGCGTCCATGGTGGTCTGCTTGGCCATGCGGTCGGCGAGGAGCGCATCAGCCGCTTCGCGCGTCGGGGCCTTGTCGTTGTAGTACAGCGAGCCGCCGTTCGTGGCGATGCCGTACCAGACGTTGACCATGCGGAAATGCTCGGGCTGTTCGTCGTAGAAGCCGTCCTTCCAGGCCGGGTCGTTCCGGACCGCGTCGATGATCATGCGGCGCATGATCCAGTTGCGGCTCGCCATGGCGGTCGGTTGCGACGCGAGCGGGACAATTGCATCCATGAAGTCGGGGTAGTTGGTCGCCCAGACCCAGGCGTGCATGCCTCCCATGGAATTGCCGACAATCACCCGGAGGTGCTTGACGCCCAGGCCTTCGGTCAGGAGCCGGTATTGCGCCAGAACCATGTCGTCGTAGTTGTAGAGCGGGAACGCGCCGCGCAGGCCGTCGGACGGCTTCGAAGTCTGGCCGGTGCCGATGGCGTCCGGTAGGATGATGAAATACTTGCCCGCGTCCAGCGCCTGGCCCGGCCCGAAGAACTGCTCGGCAAAACGCGGCACCAGCATCGAGCCGCCGTTCCCGGTGGTGCCGTGCAGGATAAGAACCGCCGGATTCGCCGGATCGCCGATGGTGCGGTAGTGGACGCGCAGTTCCGGCATCTTTTCGCCGGTGTGGAAGGTGAAGTCCTTCAGGACAAAATCGCCCTGTTGTGGCTCGGGATAGTTCGCCGCCAGGACGGTCGCGCATACGCCCAGCGCACAGAGAATGGCCAGTGCCGCACGCTTCTTCATAGCTTCCTCCTTTTTCGAAAAATGGCGGCCTACAAAAACGCCTCGTAGGTGCCGGAATTGTGCAATGCGTCGTAGAGGCATTTGCGCCGCTTCGCCATGTGCCGGTAGCAGTCGGCGTCGGCGGCGACGGGTTTGATAGTCTTGAACTGGCGGCAGCACATGGCGTCGAAGGCGGCGTGGAGGTCCGGGTGCACGCCCAGGGCCGGCGCGGCCACCATGCACGCCCCGAGGCTCGACGCCTCGGCGTTTTCGTACCGCACCACCTCCTTGTCGTAGGCGCTGGCCTGAATCTGGCAAAACAGATCCGACCGCACCATGCCGCCGGCAACGCTGACTTCGTTGATGTCGGTCGTGAGAGACTGGATGAGCGTGAGGTTGTCGCGAATCTCCATGGCGATGCCGTCCAGGATGGAGCGGATCATGTCGGCCCGCTTCGCGCCAAGCGAAAGGTTGAAGAACAGGCCCTTGGCCGCCGGGTTCCAGTTCGGCGCCATCGAACCTTCGAAATGCGGCAGCATGATGACGCCGTTCGCGCCGGCGGGCGAACAGGCGGCTTCGTCGGTCATGAGCGCGTAGGCGTTTTCCTTGCCGTGCAGATCGACGCAGAATTGCTCCTTGAACCAGCGGAAAATCGCGCCGGTGTTGAAAATCCCCGCCTCCATCATCCACTTGCCGGCCATCGCCGACGCCTGGCAGAGGACGCGGCAGTCGGGCTCGAACGCGGGTTTGTCGGCGTAGGAGAGGACAAACGATCCGGTGCCGGTGTTCGCCTCGGCCACGCCGGGCCGGACCACGCCCAGGGCCATGGCGGCGCACTGCTGATCGCCTCCCGAAATGACGACCGGCAACCCCTCCGGCAGCCCGGTGGCGACCGCGACCGGCCCGCGCATGCCGCCGGCGACGCTGCCGGGCGCGACCAGTTCGCACAGGCGGCTTTCGTCGATGCCGGCGATGGCGAGGAGGTCGGGGTCCCAGGTGAAGGACGCCAGGTCCATCAGCATGGTGCGGCTGCCCTGGGTCCAGTCGGTCTTGTATTCGCCGGTGAGGTAGTGGACGACATGGTCCTGCACGCCGAGGAACCGCGCGGCGGCGGAGAAGATGTCTGGCTGATTTTTTCGCAGCCAGCGGAGTTTCGTCAGGACAAAGATGGGATTGACCCTGAGGCCGGTCTTGCGGTACAGGGCCTCGAGGCCGTGGTCGGCGACGAGTTCGTCGCACTCGGCGATGTTGCGCTTGTCCTGCCACATGATGGCCGACCGCAGCGGCCGGTGATCGCGGTCCATGGGGATGAGGGACGACCGCTGCGAAGTGACGGCGATGCCTTCGACCATAAAGCCGTGGTGACGCATATACGAGGCCGCCTCGCACAAGACCCGCTCGGCAGCCGCCGACCAGCTCGCCGCGTCCTGCTCGACATGGCGGGGCTGGGGATAGTTCGAGTGATATTCGTGACCGAAGGTGAACAGGTCGCGGCCTTCGGCGTCGTAAATGACCGCCCGGGTGCTGGAGGTGCCGACGTCGAGGGCGAGGAGGGTTTTCATGCGGCAAAAATCCTTGCGGCAGGAGCGCCGGGGGGCGCTCGCCGGGTCATGGGGAATGAAGGCGGCCGCGAGGTCCGTGGACGGGTCCTCGCGGCCTGGAGAGGCCTGTGCCTTACCCTGGCATCAGACCGGGCAAAACGCCGGAAAGGAAGTTGAGAATCAGCAGGCAGACGACCACGGTCACGCCGGTCACGGTGCCGGCGACGGTCCAGCACATGATGGTCTGTTTGACCGAGAAGCCGCTGAAACGGTTGACGACCCAGAAGCCGGAGTCGTTGGGAAGGGAGACGCCGATGCCGCCTGCGCATATGCCGAGCGCGACCAGGACGGGCGAGACGGTGCCCATGCCGGCGACGATCGGGGCGAGGATGCCGGCCGTGGTGATGAGGGCGACCGTGGCCGAACCGGTACAGGCGCGGAGCACCTGGGAAATGAACCAGCCGATGACGATGATGGCGGCGGCGGCGTTGGCGCTGGTCCAGCCGCTCATCGAGTCGACCAGCACGGTGCCGATGCCGGTGGCGTTGATGACCGCCGCTAAGGACCCGCCCGCGCCGGTGATGATGAAGATGGAGCCCGCCTGCTTGCCGCAGGTGGTGATGACTTCGCCGAAGGGGCGGTGGATATAGCGGCGCAGGAAGGCGAACGCCACCAGCACGCCGATAAGGAGGGCGATATTCTTGTCGCCGATAAACTTGAAGAAGTTCGTCATCGCGGGCGACAGGGTGGTGACGGCAGGCACGACCGTGCCCAGCAGAATGATGCAGATGGGGAGGAAGATAAGGAAAATACCGAGGCCGCCGGAGGGACGCGGGCCGCTCGAGGCGGCGGCGTCGACGGCGCGCTCTTCCGCCGTCTCCGTATAGACGGCGCTGTTTTCCGGCATGGCGCCAAGCCGCTTCGCGTAAAGGACGCCGCCCACATACGCGCCGATGAGGGAGACGATGATGCCGTAGAGGATCATCCAGCCGATATTGGTGCCGAGGGTGTCGGCGACGGCGAGCGGGCCGGGCGTCGGGATGACCATGCAGTGGGTGGTGATAAGGCCGACGCCGAGGGCGCAGACGAGGGAGATATAGGGCAGTTTGCCCTTCAACGAAAGCTGTTTGATAAGGTTGATGAGGATGACGAAGGCGGCGTCGAAGAACACGGGGATGGAAACGATGAGGCCGGTGATGTTGGTGGCAAACACGGCGTTCTTCTCGCCGGTGATGCGAAGCATGGTGAGGGCGATGTTTTCCATCGCGCCCGATTCATGCAGAAGCTGCCCGAGGATGACGCCCAAGACGATAATAATGCCGATGCCGCCCATGGTGTTGCCGAAGCCCCTGGCAATGGCGGCCCCGATGTCGGGAAGCGGCAGCCCGACAATAAGACCCATAATCAACGCGCCGACGAGCAGCGACATGAACGGATGCATCTTGTATTTGATGATAGTCCCCATGACAAACGCGAGGGCGATCACAAATGCCAAGAGCAAGAGAGACAATGACATGCTTAATCCTCCTGTCTAGGTGTCAAATGACTGTACCGCGCCCGATCCGATACGACTCTTCCTCCTCTCCCAAAAGAAACGCGAAACCATGCGCCACGCCCAGCCGTGCGACTCGCGGGAGCCGCGCCGGGTGGCTGCGAAAAAAGTCCAAACCGCCTTGCGGCGTTCACGCTGTAAGCAGGTCCGGCGTAATGTGGGGAGAGGGGCGGCGGCGGCCGCACGCGGCACAGAATGGGAGGCGCAAACGCGCGGCGACATCA
>JAJQBO010000031.1 GCA_021203245.1 Planctomycetaceae bacterium | reverse complement strand
AGCCCGCCTTGCCCCGGCACAACTTCCCGTTCGTGATGCAGCGGACGTTTTTCCCCGCCGGGGTGACGGTTGGGGGAGGTTGGGATGTATTGGTGAAAATGACTGAGACAAGCGTGGATTCCGCGTACGCCTTAATACCGCCCGAACTCCGAGTCGTCCAGATGAATGTTCTGCCCGGGTTTAATCACCTTGTCGCCGTCGGGAGTGGTCTTGTACTCCGGCTTCGCGCCGGCGTCGGCATGGGTTTTGAATATCGACGCCGAGTTCCCGGCCTGGCTTTTCCGGAGGAATTCCTCGTATTTCTGGTTGTAGCCGTCCGAGCGCAACAGATCCGACAGGGTGGCGTCGTCCTTTGCCGCCTCGGCATCGAGATCCCAGTCCTTGGCCGCCGTGCGAAACGGCGTGGCGAAGTCGTCGCTTGCGGCGGCGGGCTGCCGTCCGGCCGAGTTCGCGCCCGGCGTATAGCGGGAGAAAAAGTCGTCCTGGCCGACCGGCTGGTCCTGGCCCGGTGCGGGCGGGTTGTCCAGCAGATTGATGGCATGGGGATAGCCGCGGTCGCGCTTCACATCGTCGCCGAACCCGACGGTCACGTCCTGCAGCATCGCCTTGATTTCGTCTACCTGGCGGACGAGCGCGCCGACGGCGCTGGCTGTCTCCTCGGCTTCCGACATGGTGGTGCGGGTCACGGACGACATCTGGCTCAGTTCCTGGTTGACCTGGAGGATGGCTGTCGCCTGTTCGGCCGAGGTGGCGGTGGCCGAGGCGGAGGAGTCGGCCATGCGGATGGCGTCCTGGACGATGTTCCGGAGCATTTCCTCCAGTTTGGAAATATAGGCGCTGGCATTGCCGATTCGCTCGGTAACGTCCTCGACCATGCTGGCCGTATCCTTGGCCGCCTTGGCCGAACGGCCGGCAAGGTTGCGGACTTCTCCCGCGACGACGGCAAAACCCTTCCCCTGGCGGCCGGCGCGGGCCGCTTCGACGGCGGCGTTCAGGGCCAGGAGGTTGGTCTGGAAGGCGATGTCGTCGATCAATTTGACGATGCGGGCGATGCGGATGCCCGCGTCCTGGACGTCTGTCATGGCGGAGAGCGCGTGGGCGATTTCGCTGCCCGATCGTTCCGCCGCTTCGCGGGCCTGGGCCGCGAGTTGCGTGCCTTTTTCCGCCGATTCGGTGTTGCCCTGGATTTTTTTGCTGAACTCGTCCAGCGATTCGCTGATGGCGGTCAACGAGTCCGCCTGCCGGGTCGCGCCGTGGGAAAGGGAGGCGGCGGAGGCCGAGATTTTTCCGGTATTGGCGACGAGGACGCCCACCGTTTCGTTGATGTGGGTGATGGCGTCGCGCAGGCGCATGTGGTGGGTGACGTCCCGGAGCATGATGATGCGTTTTGCGCCGCCGTTGCCGCTCGGGAGCGGATTGTCGAGAACGAGATACTGGCGGCCGTGCCGTTCGACGATGGTCCGCGGGTCGAGGGCGTCCGGGGTGGTGGGGCCGCGCGACACCGCGTCGAGGATATCCTTGTCAACCGCCTTGCCGGCGTCGCGGCCGGTGACCAGGCCAAGGACCCGTTCCGCCTCCTTGTTGAAAAGGAGCAACCGCCTGTTTGCGTCCAGCAGCATCGCCGGCTGGCGGATGGCGTCGGCCAATTCCTGGACGACATAGCCCTTGGGGAGGAAGCGGGACACGGCGAGGAGAAAGACCAGGGTCGCCAGGACCGCGACCACGAAACCGGCGACGGCGAGGGTGCGTTGCATGGCCGCCAGCGCGGCAGGGTTGAAGTCCGCTCCGGCCGGCACCGCCATCGGCATGACGATACTATAGAACAGCAGGGTAATGGCGAGGCAGAAGACGACAAGCGCCCCCACGATGCCGTATTTTCCATGACCACACTTCATTTCGACTCCAGTGGAAGGCGCGCGGTTCGGCCGCGGCCGTTTCCGGTCAATAGGCGGATTCGAGCGCCTCGAGTTCGTCTTCGTGCAGCAGCTTTTCGGCGTTCAGGATGATTTTGACGTCGTCGCCGACGCGCCCGAGTCCCTGAATGAATCGGTGCGCCGCCCCTTTTTGCACCGTGGGCGGCGGCGCAATCCGTTCGGCCGGAATGTCCAGGACCTCGTTAACCGTATCGACGATGACCCCGACGGGGATCTCGTTCATATGGGTGATGATGATGCAGGTGCGTTCGTCGTATTCCTTGGGCGGCAGCTTGAAGCGGAGCCGCAGATCGAGGATGGGGATGACCTGGCCGCGCAGGTTGATGACGCCCTTGACGAAGTCGGGCAGATCCGGAACGTCGGTGATTTTCTGGATGGAGATGATCTCCTTGACGTGACGGATTTCCAGGCCGTAGTCCTCCTGGTCGAGCCGGAAGGTGAGGTACTTGTCCTTCTGGGTATCGTCGTCTTCCTCGTCGTCGCCCCAATAGTCGTCGAGCATCGACTGCCTCATGGTTGCCTCCGATATATGAGGGAGCGCCGCGAAAGGCGGGCGCTCGGCATTAATGAATGGCTGTCCTACGCGCCCAGGGCGGCGGAACGCTCGCGCGCCAGCCTGACGATTGCGCCGATGTCCAGAATGAGACCCACCTCGCCGTCGCCAAGAATGGTACAGCCCGAGACGCCCCGGGATTTTTTCAGCCAGCCCGATAATCCCTTGATCACCGTCTCCTGCTGGCCCAGCAGTTCGTCCGCAAACAGGGCCACGACGTCGCCGTCCTCGCCTTCGACAATCATGAGGATGCCGTCCGTCAGCCCCCGGGACGACTTCACCCGGCTGAACGTTTCGTCGAGTTTGACGATGGGGATGAGTTCGTCGCGGAGCTTCACCATCTGCTGGCCGTCGGGGGTCGACATGATCTGCGACATTTCCGGGCGCAGCGATTCGCGGATGGACAGGAGCGGGATAATGTAGCGGGTGTCGCCGGAACTCACCAGCATGCCGTCGATGATGGCGAGGGTGAGCGGGATGCGGAGCACCACCGCCGTGCCTTCGCCCGGCCGGGTGCGGATGTCGATGCGGCCCGAGAGTTTTTCGATGTTTTTCTTCACCACGTCCATGCCGAAGCCGCGCCCCGAAATATCCGTCACCTTGTTGGCGGTGGAAAAGCCCGACTCGAAGACAAAGTGGTAAATCTGGTTGTCGGTCAAGTCGCTGCCGTCCCCTTGCACCAGCCCCCGGGAGATGGCGCGGTTGAGAATCGCCTCCCGGTCCAGGCCCCGGCCGTCGTCCGTGATGACGATCCACACCTCGCCGCCTTCGTGGTGGCCTTCGATGGTGAGGCGTCCCGTTTCCGGTTTGCCGACCCGCAGCCGTTCGTCCGGCGATTCGATGCCGTGGTCGATGGCATTGCGGATAATGTGGACCAGGGGGTCGGATATGCGCTCGATAACGGTGCGGTCGACTTCGGTGTCTTCGCCCAGCAGGATGAGGTCGACCAGCTTGCCCGCCTTGACCGACAGGTCGTAGACCAGTCGGGTCATGCGCCTGAAGGTGGGGGCGAGGGGAATCATCCGGACGGAGGTGGCCATGTCCTGGAGCGAACTGGCGACGCGGCG
Organism: Planctomycetaceae bacterium; assembly: GCA_021203245.1. Classification (GTDB taxonomy): domain Bacteria; phylum Planctomycetota; class SZUA-567; order SZUA-567; family SZUA-567; genus JAJBSZ01. Next base: position 12,238 of record JAJQBO010000031.1, on the reverse strand, counting down.
CAGTTGGTGCACCGCGCGTTCGAGGCTTTCGTTGTCGGCGTTCCACACCACCGGATGGCGGGTGACCATCGCCTCGGCGATGACCAGCTCGCCAACCAGGTCCAGCATGGCGTCGAGTTTGCGGAGATCGACGCGGATGTCGTTCCTCGCCGTCAACTGTTCTGCCGAGCGGCGCTTCTGGCCGGTGTCGGAATTTTTGCCCTGTTTGGGATCGCCTGCCCTGGTCTGGTGATCCGTATCCTTGATCTTCTTGGTCGTGTCCTTTGCCGGTTCCTTGGCCGGCTGGACGGGTGGCGCGACTTCGGTATCCGACCGGATGACCAGGTGATCGGCTTTCGGCAGGGCGCGCAAATCCTCCTGGGTGGAGGTCGAGCCCCGCAGGACGAGTTTGGTGGTGTCGGTGCCCTTGGGCTTGCTGATGCGCCGGGTGGCGGTATCCCGCTCTTTTTTACTGATGACGCGCGTGACCCGGCGGGTGGACGCCGCCGGTTGAGCCGGTTCCGCCGGCATTTCTTCAGGCTTCTTTTCGGCAGGCGGGGGCGCCGCGTTCGTCGCCGCCGGTTCGGGCTTTGGGGCGGGGGCGGGCAAAACGGTGGTTGCCGGCCGGGTCGAGGCGCTCGTATTGGGCCTGGCGGCCGAGAACTCGTCCAGCATGGCGATATACGCGTCCGCCTCCGGAATCGCGCCGGTGCCGCCGCAGGAGAAATCCAGCACGCCCTGGCGCAGGACGTCTATCATCTGCAGCAGCGAGTCGAAGGTCTGCGAATCGAGGCCGAGGGTGCGGTCGATGGTGTGTTCGACCTCCGACTCCATGCGGTGGCTGAGCCGTTCGAGATCGATCAGGTTCATGAAGCCGGAATTGCCCTTGAAGCTGTGCAGGCTGCGGAGCGCCTCCTGAATGGATTCGGCGCTGGATTCCGGATGCTGTTCCGCCTGGAGGAGCGACTGTTCGATCTGCTCCAGCAGCTCATTCGCCTCGGTGACGTAGCGGCCGGCGAACTCGTTCGCCCCCATCTTTTCCTGCTTCGCCATCTGGCTGGTATTGATGATTCTCGCCGTGTCGGAGGACGTCCGGCGGGAGCGGGTCATGGAGTCGCGCTTGGTACCGACCGATCGCGTCGGCTTGCGCGGCGTCGGGGGCGGCGGTTGTTTTGGCGCGGTCGCGCCCACTATCTGGCTCACCGCTTCCCGGGACAGGGTCTGGGTGGCGTCTGGGCCTGTTTTTTCCTCGCTTTCGCCCTTCGCGCTCCCCGAGTAGCCGGCGTTGAGTTCGTCCGTTTCCACCGCCGATTCCCTCCCGGCTGGCGGCAGGGGCGGCGTCTCGGTGACGTCTGAGACCGGCGGCGGTGCGAGCGGTTTTGGCGGCAACCCTTTGGCTGCCTGGGTGGCGGCGACGATTTCCGCTATCAGTTCGTCGATGCCCAATTCGTTGCCGTCAGCGTCGACGCTGTCGCCGCCGCTGTGGAAGATGGCGCGCAGCAGGTCGACGGTGCGGCAGAGGAGGGTGATGTCTGTCTGGGGGATTATTTTCTCCGGCGCTTTGCGGAATTGTTCCAGCAGCGTTTCCGCCTCATGGGTCAGGCGGGCGATGTCGTGGAGTCCGACAAACCCGGCGCTCCCCTTGATGGAGTGGAAATGGCGGAACACGCGGTTGACGATCTCCGTCCGTTCGTCCACGTCGTCGAGGCGGGAATATTCCACCAGGGACGGCTCGACGTCGTCAAGCAGGTCGGAGGCTTCGGCGATGAAGCTTTGCAGGAGTTCTTCGGAAATCATGCGTCGCGTTCCATTTCGGCAAAGACTGCGCCAATGGCCAATTCCGTCCACTCCCGCATTTCTGGCAAGGGAGAAGAATCCGGACAAAACCATATAACCACGCCGCGGCGGAATCGTGCCGCGCCCGTGTATCAATGGTAAGGCTGAAGCCGCCGTGAGTCAAGGACTTGCTGCAGTTCCGCACGTGAAGGGGAGGCAGTCTCCGATAATGAACAGCCCTCCGTTCCCCTCCCTGTTCCGACCGTCACCCCCTCCATGGCAAGGACTTATGGGGCAATGGCAGGGCGTCGCGTCCGACATTTTTTCCGCCGTTGGCCAATCACGGTGAACTCCGGGACGTTATCGGTCGATAAAAAAGCCTAAGGATTTTTATCAGAACCAGCCCTGGAGGAAACCATGACCAGCGCCGAATCGATTGTGAAGCACTATCTGGAGCGCGGCTACAGTCTGGAGTCGTTGCGCCTGCTGGCCGAAAGCCGCGAGCAGCCCCTGGCCCTCGACATGCTGGCCGTCATCTCCCGGCTGGAGGGGAGCGCCGAGGCGATGGCGTCCATGGAGGATTCCGGGCCGTGCGAAACAGCCGCCTATGCGGTGGCGGCCGGCGACGAGGACATGGTATTCTTTGTCGCCGACGACGATGCCGAGGTGTCGGAAGCGTGTGGCATCGACTTCGACGTTATGGCCGAAACGGCGTCCGAGGCGAACGGCGAGGAATCGATCGCCGAAGTCCTGGTGGGAGGCGACGATTCGGCCGAACTGGCCGCCGTTTCCGCGCCCGGAACAGCGTCCGAAGCCGTCCCGGAACCGGTTCCCGAACCGACGCCCGAAGCCGCTCCCGGCGGCGCGACGGCCGGGTTGGACGAGTGCGACCAGCGCGGCGTATGGAGCCGGTTGTGGACGCGGGTCGCGACAGCGGCGACAGCCGACATTCCCCTGGGCCAACCGCCGGAAAACGAAACCGTCGCGGTCGCGGAAGACGCTCCCGTCCAGGAACCTGTTCCGGCGGAAGACCCGCAGGCGGGTACGGAATCGGCCCCCGAAGCCGAAGCGATGGCGGAAATCTCCGCCTCGGAGGCACTCTGCGAGGCGGTGCGGCACCATCCCGAGCCTGAGGCCGAAGCGGTTGCCGAGCCGGAGCAGGCCGTGTCCGAAGAGCTGATTGCCGAAGAGCAAGCGGAAGAGTTTATGGACGAACAAGCCCAGGAGTGCCCGGAAGTGACGAATACAGACGCGCAGGAAGACGAGGCCGGTACCGGCGACGAAACGCCCGACGTGCACGACGAGGTCGCGGCCCATTCGGAAATCACTTCCGACTACCTGCCCGGGTCTGTCTCGATGGTGTACGACGACGTGGCGGCAAGCGCGCGCGAACGTATCGAGGCGGAAAAGCGCCGCCTGGTGGAAGCCCAGCAGGCTGTCGCCTCCTCGGTGGACGAACCGCAGCCCGAAGTCCGCGACGAACCGGAATCGGTCGAACCTTCCGAATCCGCTGCCGAAGCCGGCTTGCCGGAAGAGGCAGGCGCAGCCGACGACGAACCCGGCGGCGAGATGGCCGAGCCGGAAGCGGTCGCAGAAAATGAATCCGTGCATGCGGAAGCATCGGAAGCAGCCTTGCAGCAGGAAGAACCCGAAGCCGCCCCGCCCGAAGCCGCCGTGTTGGTCCCCGCCCCTGTTGCGGAGGGCATGACGGAGGCAAAAAAGAGCGCACGGCGCGAACGCCGCCGCGAGCGCGCCCGCAAGCGGAAGGAAAAACGCAACGCCCTCAAGGATGCCGCCGACCTGCCGGAAATCGTCCTCGCCCGATCCGAAGGCACGGAAACGCTGTCGCTGGCGGAAGACGACGCCCTGCAGAACGATGACGTCCCGACTGCCGGCGACGAAACGCTTTTCCCCGCCCTCGCGGAAGAAGCGCAGGCCGAAGCGGACGACGCCGGGACGCACGAGCCGTGCATGAGTGAACCCATGAGCCTTATCACCCCGAACGACGTTATCGAGGATGATTCGGGCATTCTGGCCGATGCCGCCGCAGCCTTGCCCGAGGCGGAAGAGGGCGTCGCCGCCCTTGCGGCCCTTATCACCCTGGCGGCCGACGCGCCGGAGCGGGAAGAGGTGGCCGATACCTTTGCCGCTGGCGACGATCACCTGATGATTATCGCCAACGGCGGCGTCGTCACCGACATGGAGGACGAAGCGGACGAACGTGAAGACGCGGAAGAGGCGACCGGCAACAACGTCATCCTTTTCAGCGAGAAGTTTCCGGAATATGCGGAGAATGCCGACGACGAGGAAGAATTCGACGCAGGCATGACGTCGATGCAGTGCCTGCGCATGCTGCCGCCGCTGGCCGAATCGCCGGACGCGCAGGAGGAATGCGCCGGCGAAGAGGTATCCGCCGACGTGGCGGCTGAATCGACCGCCGAACCTATGGCCGAACCTATGGCCGGACCCATGGCCGGACCCATGGCAGAAACTATGGCCGAAGCCGTGGCCCAAGCCGAACCGCCGGTTCCGATGGGCGATTACCTCACGGAAGCCACGCGGCTGGACCTCCTCCGTCTTGTCTGCGGCCGTCCCGAACCGGAGGAAGGCGATGCCGTGTGCGAGGCGGCCGACATCGACGAACACAGCCTGGTCGTTTCGCTTGAACCCGACCCGACAGTGACGGAAATCCTCGAACGCGAGGCTGCCATCCGGAACGAAATGGAAGCCGAGTACCAGACCAAACTCGACGGTTTTGCCGCGCGTCTCCTCGATGTCCAGGCAGCCGCGGCCGCGAGCGAGAATCTCGTGCGCGAAAAGCAGGGCGAACTCGACGCCAGCGTTGGCGAGCTGGAGGCGCTGCAGGCCCGCCTGGCCAAGGCCGAGGCCGAGGAAAAGGAACTGCTCGCCCAGGTCGAGGCGGTTCAGTCCGAAGTCGCCAAGCGTGACGAACAGCTTGCCCTCTTCAAGGGCATGCGCGACGAACACAAACGCCTGTACGACGAATTCGAGGATCTCCGCCGCGCCTACAACGAGGTGACGGGCGAAGTCATGCCCGGCCTGCAGCAGGAACGCGACGACCTCGCCCTGACTGTCGAACGCCAGTGCGAAGAGGAAAAAACGATGCGCTCGTCCCTCGGGTCGTTGCGCAAGCGCCTGGCCGTCGGCTATTCGCTTGGAGCCGCCGCCGCCGTCACCCTCATCGCCCTGCCGGTCATGAACTGGATGAACTCCTCCAGCCGCGAACGGGAGTTGGCGCTGCAGCATCAGCAGACCTCTGAATTGCGGGAAAATCTCCAGCGCGAGGTGCAGGAAAGCATCGACAAGCAGAACCGCATTATTGAACTGGAAAACAAGGTCAAGATGGCGAGCGCGCAGATTAACCAGCTCCAGAGTAAAAACCAGGAACTGGTGCGGGTGCAGCAGGACTCGCGCGGCAACGCCGGCCTGGCGGTGTTCAGGCCGACCGAGTCCGGCCCCACCGGCACGCCCACCCGCGCGTCGACCATGGCCCTGCAGGCGTCGCCCCAGCCAGGAGCCAGGCTCCACGTCAACGAGGTCCGCGACCCGGCGGGCAGTATCGAGCAGGTCCTGGCCGACAACCGCGCCCGGCAGGGCGACGGCGACACCCGGATGGCCAATGGTGGCGGCGGGCTTTCCCTGCCCATTCCGCTGACAAGCGTCGCCAGGACCGAAACGCGCGACGCCGCCCCGGCCAACTCCCTCCGGCCGGCCGCCGCAGAGTCCCGGTCGGCGAGACCGGCACGCCAGGCAGCGGGCGCCGGCGCGGCTGGCCGCACCAGCGCGAACAAGCCGGTCGCGCGCGAGGGCGAGGTATTGGCGACGGTCAAGGCGGGCGAGGGCGTGGCGCAGGTGGTCTACCGCCAGCTCGGCACCTGGGACCCGGAGGTGGTGAGCTGGGTTATCCGGGAAAACAAGATTCGCACCGACAGGCGCGGCAATCCGGTCATCCATCCCAACCAGGTGTTGCGTTTGCCGCAGGACGGCAGAGTTGGTCAGTCGGCCAGCGCGGCCAGAAGGCGGTAGGGCCTACAGCGATAATGAAAACACCAGCCACCTGGCGCATACGTTTTGTATCGCCAGGTGGTTTTTTATCGATTGAGTGGGATACCGGCGGCCCGCCTCGGCGCAGGTCGACAAAGGCCAGCCGCCGGCCTGTGGCCGGAACGTCGCAAGGCTTTGCTGCCGGAAACATTCCGGTTTGGAACGGAGGAACTGGTTCGCCCGGAGAACGCGACAGGGGGCACGGCCGTGGACCCGGTGCCGGAGGTACCACGGGGTGGAGTCCATACTCACTGTGAAGAATTCGGCCGGCGGGACACATTCTTGTTGACAGAAATGTAAATTATCGAACAATCACACCAGACGTCCGGCTTCTGGCGAGTCGGCGTATCCTTTTGACTCATGGGCTGGTGAATTATGGCGGGGCAAGTGAAGGTTTTAATCGACCAGTTAATTCAACTGCGCACCAAGGGCGACCGTGGTTTGGTCGCGCCGTTGAAGATAAAACTGATCATGAAGGGCGTCGACCCCGACATGTTCGATTCCGACTCGCCCGACAATCCCGTCGTTATCCAGCGGCTGGTAACCATAGCCAAGGAGATGGGTTACGACCTGACGTAGGCCGTTTTTCGAAAAAAGCAGGTCATACCCAACCCCGAAAGTCTCTCTGGTCCAGGTCGAAACGGCCTGGACTTTTCGTTGTGTTTTTTGAGCCGGAAATTTTGTGAGTAGGGACAAATTATGCCGTACACGCCGATCTGCGGCACGCTTGGATATATCCTTTCGCCGGACAGGCGCAGGGTCCTGATGGTGCATCGTATTGCCCGGCGGCACGACGACCAGCTTGGCAAATACAACGGCTTGGGCGGCAAGATGCAGCCGGACGAAGACGTCGCTGCCTGCATGGTCAGGGAGATACGCGAAGAGGCAGGCATTGAGGTGACGGCGATGGAGCTTCGGGGCACCATCAACTGGACCAATTTCGGCCCCAAGGGCGAGGACTGGCTCGGCTTTATCTTCCGCATCACCGCGTTTGAGGGCGAGCCACGGGAAGCAAGCGAGGAAGGCCCGCTGGCCTGGGTGGAACTGGACCGGTTGCACGAGCTGCCGATGTGGGAAGGGGACAAGCACTTTCTCCCGCTGGTGTTTGACGACGATCCGCGGCCTTTCCACGGTTATATGCCCTACGACAAGGATCGCCCGAAGGGGTGGGTGTTTTCGCGGTTATAGGTTGGTGTAAAGGCTACTTCTTCCGTGCACGTCCGTCTCCCGGTTTATCGTTCAAAGCCGAGGTGACGTCTAGGGGACAGTGCGGCATTCCTGGCGCGAAGACGCGTCTTTGTCCCGAAACGACACACCTCCCCCAAACGTCACCCCGGCGGGAGAACAATGAACCGGGCGAGAAACGGGAAGTTGTGCCGGGGCAGGCGGGCTGAACTGTGCTATGGATTGTTTTGGACGGCAGTACTTGCGCATCGCGCATTGTGAATTGTGAATTGTGAATTGTGAATTGTGAATTCGCAGTCCCCCATCCCGCCCAACCGGCCGGAATCAACGGCTAAAACCGCCAAACGCACCTATACCGTCATTCCCAAAACGACCAGCCCCCGGTCATCCCGGGGGCTGGGTCGGTTCGCGCCATCTGGTTATGCCCTATTCCCCAAGCAGCCCTTTGGCCAATTCGTCCCAGTCGACATTGGCGACTTCTTCGTCGGTGATGGGTTGGGCTTCGCGGAAGCGGTCGAACTCGTCGGCGGTGGAGAATTCGACGAACTCGCGGTATGAGAAGGGCATGGAACCGTTCTTGACCTCGACGCACTTCCGGAGGGGAGCGGATACTTCTTCGATGCGGCGGCGGTTGGCGTTGTGGGTCTCGGCCGCTTCACCGATGCGCCTGGCAATCAACCGCATGATTTCCGAGGAGTTCTTGAATCTTTCCGCCAACTCCTGCATAATTTCCTGACGACGGTGTTCGTGTTCGCTCATGACATCCCCTTTCGACTTCTCCTGGCGGAAATGCGCTTGATCGCGCGTAACGTTACTATCGGTGAATTCGGGCTCCGTCTTTATCGTAATGCATCATCCAAGACCGGAAAGTATTACCGCACCTTGAGATTCCGATAATTGCGGTTCACTTTTCCGACATCGGCGAACACATTAATCGCATCCCGACGGTCCTGGATGCAAAAATTTATACACAGATATTCTCGGTGCTGGTTGGGGAAACTTGAGGGCCTATGCCAGTATTCTTTTTCGAATCCTCGCTGCGGATTTGTGAAAGCGAACAGTGAAAGGGGGCTGACGCGTGCTCCGGTACACCGGTTTAACCATCTGGCGCGCCCGTTTCCCGCTCCGCCTGACGTTTTCCCACAACCTGGCCACCCGCTCGGAAGCGGAAACGCTTCTGGTGGCACTGCAAACAAGCACCGGGCATCGGGGCTACGGCCAGATTCTGCCCCGCTCCTACCTCTCCGGCGAGACGCTCGCCACCGCTCTCGAGTTTTTGGTCGGCGACCTATGGCCGGCGTTGCAAACCTTCTCCCTTCCCACCGCCGGGGGCGAAGCTGCCTGGCGGGACGCTGTCCACAGCCTCTTCACCCATGCCGATGCGCTCCGCCAACCGGCCGCCTGGGCCGGCGTCGATATCGCCGGGTACGACGCCTGGGCCGGTTCGACCGGCTTCGTTTCTGCGGCGGGCAAATCCGTCTCGCTCGTCGGGGTGATACCGGCTCTGGGACCACGAAAAGCCTGGATGCTGGCGAAAACCTTGCGGCTGTTGGGGTACCGGTATTTTAAGGTCAAGGTCGGACGTGACGCCGGGCAGGACGACGCCAGGCTCGCGGCTGTGCGCAAGGCCATCGGATCGGGCTGGCTCGCGGCCGACGCCAACGCCGCCTGGGAGCCGGACGAGGCGGTAGCCCGTATGCGCGGCCTTTCTCGCTGGGGCGTGGCGGTTGTGGAAGAACCGTTGACGCCGGCCGCCGCCGCTGGCGCCGATTACCGTCGCCTCGAGGCAGATACCGGCCTGGCGACAATGGCTGACGAAAGTTTGTGCACCCTTGCGGACGCGCAGGACCTTATCGAACGCGGCAGGCCGTCCTGGTGGAATGTCCGGCTGGCCAAAAACGGCGGCCTGTCCGGGTACCGCGCCCTCGCCAGACTTGCGGCCGGGACGGGCGCGACCGTGTACGGCGGCATTCTCGTGGGTGAGACGGGAGTCCTGGCCGCCGCCGGCCGGGTCGCGTGGCGGGACGGGTCGTGCCTGCTGGGGGAATACGGCTTTTCCCGGGCGTTCCTCAAAAACGACCCCTTCAGGGGGAGCCCGGCCGGGTACCGTGGGAGTATGGACATGGCGGCGACAGGCGGCCTGGGCGTGACGACAAGCCCGGAAAACCTGCGCAGGGCGGGGGCGGAGGTGGTGTTTTCCGGCTGAGGCGGCGGCGCATTTTCTGTGCCGTTTTTTTGTAAAAACGCTGTAGCCGCCGGGCATGCGACAGACTATACTAGAGGGATCCGGGATTGCCGGCCAAGAGAGGAACTGGAGAAAATGACGATGGGTGACAAGCGTCCGCGCATGCAAAAGAAGAAGTCGAATCCCCTCGACTCGTATTCCATAGCCGATGCCGCCGATATCTACGGCATCGATCGCTGGGGCAAGGACATCTTCCGCATCGAGGAAAACGGCAACGTCTGCATGTGTTCGGACAACAGCCACGTGGATATGAAGGCCCTGGTGGACGAAATCCGCCTGCGCGGCCTCGAACTGCCCGTCCTTATCCGTTTCACCGATATCCTCAAGCACCGCTTCCAGGTCATCCACGGCGCGTTCCAGCGCGCGATGGAGACGTACAACTACCAGGGCGGCTTTCGGCCGGTTTATCCCATCAAGGTCAACCAGCACCGCCATATCGTCGAGGACATCGTCAACCTCGGCGCTCCCTACCACCACGGCCTCGAGGCCGGTTCGAAGCCGGAACTGCTGATAGCCATCGCCCACCACCGCGATCCGGAAGCGCTTATCATCTGCAACGGCTTCAAGGACCAGGAATATGTCGACACCGCGCTGCTCGGGCAAAAGCTTGGGCACAAGGTCTGCCTGGTTGTGGAAAAACTCACCGAACTCGGGCTTATTCTCGACCGCGCCCGCGCCCTGAAGGTGGAACCGTTCCTTGGTATCAGGATGAAGCTGTCGTCCAGGGGCAGGGGACAGTGGGAATCGTCCTCCGGCGACAAGTCCAAGTTCGGCCTTCGCTCCAATGAAATCCTCAGCGCCCTGGCGACGCTCCGCAAGCGCCGCATGCTGGACCGGCTGCAACTGCTCCACGTCCATATCGGCTCGCAGATCACCGATATCCAGCGCTTTAAGCAGGCCGCCCGCGAGGTGTGCTGCCTGTTCCGCGAGGTATGGCGTCACGGTGCGCCCATCCAGTATATCGACTTCGGCGGCGGCCTTGCCGTCGATTACGACGGGTCGAAGACCAACTTCCCGTCGTCGGCCAACTACGGCCCGCGCGAGTACGCGGCAGACATCGTCGACGCGGTGACGAACGCGTGCGTCGAAGGTAATATCCCGCATCCGAACATCGTCATCGAATCCGGCCGCGCCCTGGTCGCGCACCATTCGCTCCTGGTCGTGGAGGCGATTTCCTCGACCGATTTGGAAAACGGCACCACGCCGCCCCCGATGCCGAAAAAGCCGAGCCAGGTCCTGGTCGACATGCACGAAATTGCCGAAGGCGTCAACGCCAAGAACTACCAGGAAGCCTACCACGACGCCATCCAGGCCCGCCAGGACGCCCTGACCTTGTTCAACCACGGCAGCCTGACCCTGGAGGAGCGCGCCGGGGTCGAGACCCGCTTCCGGGTCGCCTGCGAAAAGATCGTGCGCCTCGTCCGCCGGCTCGATTATGTCCCCGACGATCTCGCCGGGCTGGAATCGATGCTCGCCACGACCTATTTCTGCAACTTCTCCGTCTTCCAGTCGATTCCCGACCATTGGGCCATTCGTCAACTTTTTCCGGTCATGCCCTTGCATCGCCTCAATGAAAAACCGACCGCCAACGGCATTATCGCGGACATCACCTGCGATTCGGACGGTGTGATGGACCAGTTCGTCGATCTCCGCGATGTCCGCCACACCCTGCCGCTGCACGCGATACGAAAAAATGAGCCCTATTACCTCGGCATCTTCCTGGTCGGCGCCTACCAGGAAATCCTGGGCGATTTGCATAACCTGTTTGGCGACACCACCGTGGTGCACGTGTCGTCTTCGGATAAGGGCTATATCATCGACAAGACCATCGGCGGCGATTCGGTGATGGAAGTCCTCGCCTATGTCCAGTTCACCCGGGACGGCATTAATGCTCGCATGCGTGAACGCATCGAAACGGCCCTGCAGAACGGCAACCTCACCCTGGAGCAGTCCGCCACCCTCACCCGCCACTTTGAACGGATGCTCGACAGCGATACATACCTATCAATCCCGTGACCGGCGGGAATCGCTCCTTTTTTCCGCAAATGCGGCATCCCTTCACCTTTTTCAATCCCCGAAACAACGGGAGGTTAGAGGATACTGGTGAACATTGGTCACTCTGGATCCCCGCGTCACGGCAAAAAGGACTTGGCAAATATGCGGATATTGTGTTAGCATTGTTCTTTTCCAGACAAACCATACGGTAAAAGAGGAATTGAGAGACATGCGGAGCGAACCCAAGCGTCAATTCCCGCACCCCAGTATTCGCAGGTTGCCGTCCTACCTGCGTCTGTTGCGGCAGTTGCGGACCGAAGGCGCGCAAAAAATTTCCTGCACTCGCATCGCCCGCGAGCTTGACCTCGACTCGACCCAGGTCCGCAAGGACCTCGCCTTGACGGGCGTAACCGGCAGGCCGCGCATCGGGTACGAGTTGACGCCGCTGGTGGACGCGATTGAAGGCTTTCTCGGCTGGAATTCTTTTACAGACGCCTTCCTGGTCGGTTCGGGCAGTCTCGGCCACGCGCTTATCGGCTATGAGAACTTCCAGCAATGCGGTATGAATATCGTGGCCGCGTTCGACGTCGACGAGGGCAAGATCGGCCAGTCGATTCACGGCCGGAAAATTTACCACCTGCGCGACATACCCTCCATGGCCAAACAGATGAACGTGGTCATGGGTGTGTTGACGGTGCCGGCGTCGTCCGCGCAGGCGGCGGCGGACGTCATGGTGGCGAGCGGCATCCAGGGCATTTGGAACTTCGCCCCGGCGAAGCTGGATGTTCCGGAAAACGTGCTTGTCGAAAATGTCGAACTGGTCAGCAGCCTGGCGGTCTTGTCCGTGACGATGAACGGAAGAAACCGCTAAATCCCGCATGAACCAGATCTCCCATCTGCGGCATTGTCCACCGTCCCGCCTCCCAGGAGGCGGGACGGTCTCATGTTTGGCTATCTCACGGCATAGCATACGGCATGTTTCAGGGAGTTATC
>JAJQBO010000265.1 GCA_021203245.1 Planctomycetaceae bacterium | reverse complement strand
CAGGCGGGCAGGGCGGGGGAGGGCGGCGACGCGCTGGCGGAACCCGAGCCGCCCAGCGACCACGCGCCGAAAAACGCCGATCCCGGGATGGGCTATATCTACGAACACACCCGGGGCAAAAAGTGCCTGATTTTCGTCAACTCGCGCGAGGAGTGCGAAGCGGTCACCACCACGCTCCGCCAGTACTGCGAGGCCAACCGCGAGCCGGATCGCTTCCTCATCCACCACGGCAACCTCTCGGCGTCGTACCGCGAGACGGCCGAGGCGGTCATGAAGGACGACGAGCAGTTCCAGACCACCGTCACCACCGCCACCCTCGAACTCGGCATCGACATCGGCCGGCTCGAACGCGCCTTCCAACTCGACGCGCCCTTTACCGTGTCCTCGTTCTTGCAGCGGATGGGCCGGACCGGCCGCCGCGACCTGCCGCCGGAGATGTGGTTCGTCATGCGGGAGGACGAGCCGGAAGCGCGGGCGATGCTCCCGGCCACCATCCCCTGGACGCTGATTCAGGGCATCGCCCTGGTGCAGTTGTACCTCGAGGAACGCTGGGTCGAACCGCCCAAGCTGGACCGGCTGCCGTTCAGTCTGCTCTATCACCAGACCATGTGCATCCTGGCCTCAAGCGGCGAGATGTCGCCGGCGGCGCTGGCGTCGCGGGTGTTGTCGCTCAGTTACTTCCACCGCATCTCGCAGGACGACTACAAGCTGCTCCTCCGTCACCTCGTCGCCACCGACCATATCCAGAGGACGGACGAGGGCGGGCTGATCGTCGGCCTGGCGGGCGAGCGCCAGGTCAATACCTACAAGTTCTACGCCGTATTCAAGGAAAACGAGGAATACACTGTCCGCAACCGCTCGCAGGAACTCGGCACCATCGTCTCGCCGCCGCCGGTGGGAGACAAGATCGCCCTCGCGGGGCATGTGTGGATTGTGGAGGAAATCGACCACAAGCGCCACCTTATCTACTGCGATTTGGTGAAGGGAAAGGTCCCCGCCTATTTCGGCCAGTGCCCGGGCGACATCAACACGAAGATCCTGGAGAAAATGCGGGAAATCCTCCGGGGCGACGGCGGCTACCCATACCTGATGCAGAACGCCGTCGCGCGGCTGCGCGAGGCCAGGCGGGTCGCCGTCAATTCCGGTTTGACCGAGGAGGCGCTCCTTCCCCTGGGCGGCGACATGTGGTGTCTTTTTCCCTGGCTCGGCACCTACGCATTCCTTGCGCTGGAGCGGTTTCTCAAGATCAAGTGCGCGTCCAGCCTCGGCCTGTCGGCCTTGGACTCGTCCCGCCCCTATTTTATCCAGTTCAAGATGAAGGCGGACCGGGACGTTTTTTTCGCCGTCCTCGCCGAAGAGGCGGCCAAGCCGTTCGACCCGATGGAACTGGTCTACGACAACGAGGTGCCGCTATTCGACAAATACGACGAATTCCTCCCCGAAGCGCTGGTCCGCAAGGGCTTCGCCTACGGCATCCTCGGTATCGACGAAATGAAAACCCGCATCGCCGGCTGGTCGGAAAAGGCGTAACGCGGACGGAAGAGTCGGGTTCACGGCGGCGGTGCCGTGTGGTATCATGCTGGCAGTCCATACCCCAACGGAGGAAGCGAAAATGATTGAACCACTGCGCAAGTACATGCGGGTCGGCATCGTGAATTTCATGGCGTTTCCGGCGACGATGAAAGGGGAAGGCCCCATCCTCGACGCCACCCGCGCCATCTGCCGGGACGACTATTTCGACGTCATCGAGGTCACCTGGATTACGGACCCGGCCCTCCGCAAATAGGTGCGCACCATGGTCGAGACCGCCGGCCTGACCCTGACCTACGGCGCGCAGCCGCGCATGCTGACGACCGGTTCCAACATCAACGACCTCGACCCGGCCAAGCGCCAGGCCGCCCTCGATTCCCTCAAGGCCGGCATCGACGAAGCCTACGAACTCGGCGCCAAGGGCTTTGCCTTCCTCTCGGGCAAGTACGAGGACAACACGCTGGAGGAATCCTACGCCGCCCTCAAGGATTCGACGGTGCAACTGTGCGAGCACGCGGCCAAACAGGGCGATATGCCGGTGCTGCTGGAGGTGTTCGACTACGACTTCGACAAAAAATCCCTGATCGGGCCGGCTCCGCTGGCGCGCCGCTTTGCCGAAGACATCAAGTCCCGCCACCAGAATTTCGGCCTGATGGTCGACCTGTCCCACATCCTGCAGATCCGCGAGCCGCTGCGGGAAAACATCCTCCCAATCGCGCCCTATATCCGCCATGCCCATATCGCCAACGTGGTCATGCAGTCCGGGGCCGAGGCGGTCGGCGACATGCACCCCCGGTTCGGCTTCCCGAATTCCGAAATCGGCGTCCAGGGCGTGATGGACTTCCTCCGCATCCTCTTCGACATCGGCTACCTCAACGCGGAAAATCCGCCCATCGTCTCGTTCGAGGTCAAACCGTGGGGCGACGAGGATCCGGAACTGGTCATCGCCAACGCCAAGCGGGTGCTGAACGAGGCCTGGGCGAGACTGTAGGATGACGCCCGTGCCCCGGCAACCGGCTGCCATCCCCTTCGTCTTTCCCGGCGTGCCGGGCGTGCGCTGCCTGTTCACAACCAGGCTCGCCGGCGATTTCGCTTTGCGGGAAGAGTGTTGCGACCGCCTGGCATCGTTTGCCGGGGATGTCGGGTTGCGCCGCCTTGCTGCGATGCGGCAGGTTCACGGCGACAGCGTCGTCCGTGCCGAGGAAGGGGAGATTCCCGAAGCCGACTGCCTCTACACCGGCGAGTTGGGACTGGGCCTGGTGGTGCGGGCGGCAGACTGCCAGCCAATTCTTTTCGCGCGGACCGACGGCCGCATGCTGGCAGGCCTGCACCTCGGCTGGCGCGGCAATGCGCGAGAGTCCATCGGGGCAGTCGTCACGCGGCTGTGCGAGCGGTTCGGGTGTTCGCCGAATTGCCTGGCGGCTGTCCGAGGGCCGTCGCTCGGTCCGGCGGCGGCGGAGTTCGTGAACTTCGAAAAGGAATGGCCTGTCTCGTTCGCGCCGTGGTTCGACTCAACCGCCCGCACCATGGATCTCTGGACGCTCACAAAAACGCAACTCGCCCGGGCGGGGATTCCGCCCGGGCGCATCTATGCGCTTGATCTCTGTACGCGCGATATGCCCGACCTGTTCTTCTCCCACCGCCGGGGCGATGCCGGACGGCAGGTCGGCATTATCTGGCGGGCGGAATAATCCGCACGCGCTACAGCGCCCGCGCCTTGCGGCGATTCCAGAAGAAGTCGGTCTGTTTCAGCCGGTCGAGAAGGACAGCGATAAGGATGACCATGCCCAGCACCACCTTCTGGGTGTAACTTTCCACCCCGAGCAAATTCATGCCGTTCTGGATGGTGGCGATGATGAACGACCCGATCAGGGTTCCGAAGATCTTGCCTTCGCCGCCGGCGAGGCTGGTCCCGCCCACCACCGTCGAGGCAATGACGAACATCTCGTAGCCGACGCCGTAGATGGGCGCGCCCGCCTTCAACTGCGACGCGGTGATGATGCCGCCGAACCCCGCCAGGAGGGCGATGACCACATACACGAAGAAGAAGATGAACCGCACCGGCACGCCCGACAGCCGCGCCGCCTCCTTGTTGCCGCCGACGGCATAGATGTAGCGGCCGATGGAGGTGCAGCTCATGAGGATATGGGCGGCGACATAGAGGAGCAGGCAGATGCATACCGATATCGGTATGCCCCAAAACAGCGTTCCCCGACCCAGGAAGGTGTAGGCGTCGGGAATTTCGAAGATGGTGTAGCCGCTGGAAATGATGTAGGCGAACCCGGACGCAACCATCATTGTCGCCAGGGTGACGATAAATGGCGGGATGGAAAACAGGGTCACCATCGCGCCGGTGAACAGCCCCATGCAGCCGCAGATGAGGATGGCAAGGGCGGAAAAGCCGACCATGGCCGCGGTGGTGGCTTCGGTCGCGCCGCCGTAGCGGCGGATAAACCACGCCGCCAGGCAGGACGACAGGGCGATAAGGCTGCCGACAGACAGTTCGATGCCGCCGGTGATGATGACCATGGTCATGCCGATGGCGATGGTGGAGATGACGACCGTCTGGTTGGAGATGTTGATCAGGTTGTCCTTCATGAGGAAGGTCGGCCAGCGATAGGTGTCTGGCCGGGCAAAGCGGACGCCGGCCATCTGCGGCACCTTGGTGTCGATGCCGTCGAAGATGGGCCAGGCGGCGGTGGCGGCCGTGGCGGCGACGACGTCGATGGTCCTGCCTTCGGCGGCTGTCGCGGTGGCGATGCGCCGCACGTCGGCGGGCACCCCTTTGGCGATGCCGGCGATGGCGATGCCGTTCTGTTCCAGCGCTTCGGTGACGACGGCGGCAAAGCGCTCGTCGATGTTGTTGTTCCGGATGGCGATGAGGGCGAGGCGCGGCTTCGGGTCCATGGCGAGAATCGCGTCGGCGACCTGGCGTCCGGCCTCGGGCCCTTCCGGCGTGTGGTTGTTCATGGTTCGCCAGCTCAGGAAGGCGCACAGGAGCAGCAGGATGATGATGGTTCCGTAATCGTTGAAAAGTTTACGCATGGGCTCTCTCCATTATGCTCCAACCGCGAGCTTGAGCACTTCCGCCTGGGTCGTATGTTTGGGGTCTGTCACTTCGCCCACGATTTTGCCGTCGCGCATGACCAGGAGCCTGTCCGCCATGCCGATGGCTTCGGGCAATTCCGAACTGATCATAACGATGGCCTTGCCGCGTTCGGCCAGTTCGTTCATGATCTGGTAAATTTCATATTTGGCCCCGACGTCGACGCCGCGGGTCGGTTCGTCGAACACGACCAGTTCGCAGTTAGCCTGGAGCCACTTGGCCAGAACCACCTTCTGCTGATTGCCGCCGGAGAGGTTTTGCGCCAGTTGTTCCTGGCTGGGAATTTTGATGCGGAGGGAATCCACGTATTTGCGAAAGGCCGCCGACTCCTTTTTCCGGTTGATAAAGGTCAGGCGGCTGAACTGCTTGAGGTTCGGCAGGGCGAAGTTCTCGCGCACCGACTGGATGAGGACCAGGCCCTGCGCCTTCCTGTCCTCGGTGAGAAGCGCGATGCGGGAGCGGATGGAATCGCGCGGGTTGCGGATGTCCGTGCTTTTGCCGTCGAGGAGGATTTCGCCGGCGTCCCGCCGGTCGGCCCCGAAAATAAGCCTGACCGTCTCAGTCCGGCCGGCGCCGACCAGCCCGACCAGCCCGACGATTTCGCCCGCCCGCACCGAAAAGGACACGTCCTCCACGCAGCCGGCGCGGGTCAGGTGGCGCGCCTCGAACTTGACCCGCCCGATGTTCTTGACGCGGGGCGGGAACTCCTGGTCCATCTTGCGGCCGACCATCATTTCGATGAGTTCCGGCCTGGGCAGGTCCGTCGTCTTGCGCGTCCCGACGCTCTCGCCGTCACGCAGGACCGTGACCCTGTCCGTTATGGTGAAAATTTCGTCCAGGCGGTGGCTGATGTAGATGATGCCGATGCCGCGTTTTTTCAGTTCGCCGATAATGGCAAAGAGGGCCTCGACCTCGTTGTGGGTCAGGGCCGCCGTCGGTTCGTCCATCACCAGGATCTTGGCGTCGAGGGACAGGGCCTTGGCTATCTCGATGCCCTGCTGTTCCGCCACCGACAAATCGCGCGCCAACGCGTCAAGCGGCACCCGCAGCCCGACCTTGGCGAAGAGTTCCTCGGCCATCCGCACCTCCTCGTGCGGCTTGACAAAGCCGAAGCTGGTGCGCTCGCGGCCGAGAATCAGGTTTTCCCGCGCCGTCATGGCGGGGATCATGTTCAGTTCCTGGTAGATGATGGAGATGCCCAGATTCTTCGATTCGACCGGATTGTCGATCTGCACCGCTTCGCCCTGTAATTCGCCGGTGCCGGCGTCGGGGCGGTGCGCGCCGCCCAGCACCTTCATCAGGGTCGATTTGCCTGCGCCGTTTTCTCCGACCAGGCCCAGCACCTCGCCCGGATACAATTCGAGGCTCACCCCCTTGAGGGCCTTGACCCCGGGAAAGCTTTTTTCAATGCCCTTCATCCGGAGAAGCGGGATGTCGTCGTCGTGCATGGCTGTCCTCTCGTCCGGCCTGGCCGGCCGGCGTCGGTTCGGAGCGTCGTGTGAGGGGGCAGAGGATGCCGGAAAGCCGCGCGCGGCGGCTTTCCGGCGCGATACGGTTTAGCGCAGGGTCGGATCCTTGTCGGCTTCCGCCTTGGTGTAGAGTTCGGTGTCGATGAGGGTGACGGGTTCGACCTCTTCGCCGTTCATGTAGGCGATGAACGCCTGGACGACGCCGATGCCGAGGCGGTCAGGGAACTGGATGGACGAGCCGTAGAGCTTGCCGTCCTTGATGGCCTGTTTGGCTTCGGGCATGCCGTCGAAGCCGATGACCTTGACCTGGTCGACCTTGCCGATGCCTTCGAGAGCGGCGAGGGCGCCCATGGCGGTCGGGTCGTTGATGGCGAAGATGCCGACGATGTCGGGGTGGGCCTGCATCATGTCCTGGCAGGCGCTGAAGCCGCGTTCGCGCGAGCCGAGAGCGGGCAGTTCGGAGACGATGGGCATGTCGTTTTCCATCCCCGCTTCCTTAAGGGCGTCGCGGAAGCCGTTGTTGCGCATCAGGCCGGATTCCGTTTCGTTGTGGGAGAGGATGCCAACCTTGCCCTTGCCGTTCAGAGCCTGGATCATGCCGCGTCCCGCGACCTTGCCGCCGGCGTAGTTGTCGGTGGCGATGTGGGCGATGACTTCGGCATTGTCGGCGAGGGAGGCGATGTCGACGGTGAATACCGGGATGCCGGCGTCGTTGGCTTCGCGGATGACCGGGCCGATGGCCTTGGAATCGCAGGGCGACAGGACGATGCAGTCGTACTTGTTGGCGATAAAGTCCTTTACCTGGTTCGATTGGCGCGAAACGTCGAAATTGCCGTCCGCGACGACGACGTCATAGCCGTACTTGGCCGCTTCGGTCGTCATGTTGTCGGCGATGTCCTTGAAGAACGGGTTCGACATGGCCAGGAGCGTGACGCCGATGGTGCCTTTCTTTTCGCCGGCGAATCCGGGAACCGCAAATACGGCAAACAACAGGGTGGCGATGATCAGCTTCTTCACGATAGTTCCTCCAAAGACAAAGATAACCGGGAAAATCGAATGCCGCACACGGGCGATAGACTTTGGGAGTGTAAGCAACCGCCATGCCAGCGCGGCGAGGGACGACGGCCAAACCGTCAACGTCGTTCGTTGCCAGGAGGATAGGAGCAGGAAAAATATCCGGGTGGATTTTGCGCCAGCCAACAGTGCAGCCGTCGACTGCGGAATTTTGCAGAGGGGTGCAATTTTTGCACAGGGCGGCCGGGCCGTTCATTCCCCGGCAAGGGGAAAGGTGAGGCGGAACTCGCAGCCGCCGCCGGGCGGGTTCGACACCTTGACGGAGCCGCCGAACTTTTCGATGATGGCGTAGACGATATACAATCCCAGGCCCTGGTGGCTGCCGTTCCCCTTTTTCGTCGACACGAACGGCAGAAAGACGTCGTTCGGATTATCGAGGCTGACGCCCGGCCCGGTGTCGGACACGGTGACGACCACCCAGCCGCCGTCCGCGTCCGTGACGACGGATGACGCTATCTCGACCGCACCGCCCGACGGCATGGCGTCGATGGCGTTGCGCATAAGGTTGAGGAATACCTGGCGCAATTCGGCCGAATTGGCGTCCACGAGCGCCTTGCCGCCGTCGTCCCGGCAGGTGAAATCCACCGCGCGGCAGCCGCCGTGGAACTGGAGCAATCCCCACCGTCTCCCGGACAAGCGCCATGACGTCCACCCGCTCGCGCGCCGTGCCGTCGGAGCCGGTATAGGAGACGAGGCTGTTCGTGATGGCGTGGATGCGGGAGATTTCCTCTTCCATCCGGGTGATGACTTCCAGGCTCTCCTGGTTGGCCGCGTCGTCCCGGAGATAGTTCAGGTAGTTGCCGATAATTTCCAGCGGGTTGTTCACTTCATGCGCCACGCCGGCAGCCAGCAGGCCGATGGACGCCAACTGTTCCGACAGCACCAGCCGCCGCCGCAATTCCTCGCGGAAGGACACGTCCTCGATAATCACCATCGTCCCGACGTTGACGTCGTTTTCCCGAATCGGCTGGATGCGCACGTCGGCGATGAGTTTGCGCTTGTCGGCGACGACGACGGGGATGCCGTGGTACTGTTCGTCCGCGCCCGAGTCGCAGGCGGCCAGCACGAGTTCCCGCAGGCGCGCGTTGTCGCGACCGAACAGGGCCTCGCCTTCCCGGGGCGCGCCGGCGAATATCGCTTCGCTGTTGTTGTTCAGGAAACGGGCGGCGCGTTTGGGATCGAGGATGACAATGGCTGTCGGCAAGTCGCGCAGCATCGCCTCGGTGTAGCGCATCAATTCGCGGAACGTCTCCTGGCTGGAGAAGTAGTCGTCCTGCCGGTCGAGCTGGGCGTAGCAAAGGCGGATCAGGTTGAGCCGCTCCATGGACCGGGCGGAGGAAGTGAGGATGACGCCGCCGTGGCGCATCACCGACACCCGGTCGGCGATGGACAGCGCGTCCTCCATCCTGTGGGTGACGAATAGGAGCGCCATGCCGTTGTCGACGTGGCGGCGGAGCAGGTTGAGAATGTGGGTGAAATAGGGCTGGTTCAATTCCTCGATAGCCTCGTCCATGATCAGGAACGAGGGGTTCTGGTACAGCTTCGAAAGGATTTCCACCAGCACCCACTGTTCATAGGGCGCTTCCTGAATCTTCGCGTCCAGCGGCAGGACGATCTTGTTTTCCCACAGCCAGTCCTTGATCTTCCGCCGGTAGCGCCTGCCGGGAAGCAGGCCGAGCCAGCGGCGGCGGTCGCCCATGATGATGTTTTCCAGCACGGTCTGGCGAGGATAGATGCGCGGCCGCCCGGACAGGTGGGCAATCCCCATCTCCTTCGCCATCTGCGGCGTCAGGCCGGAAAAGCCGCGCCCGCCCGCCAGCACCACGCCCTGTTCGGGAATGAGCCGCCCGGACATGACGGCGCACAGGGTGGATTTCCCGGCGTGATGCGCGCCGACGAGGGCGTGCATTTCGCCCGGCGCGACCGAGAAGGTGGCGTTTCTGAGGGCTGGATGCATGCCGAAAGCGTAGTCGACGCCGCGCACGCCGTACGTGCCGGCCACGATGCGCGTCGATTCAGGAGAGACCATAGCGGTCCAGCTTGTAATAGAGGGTCCGGACGCTGATGCCGAGCCGTTCCGCCGCCATGCGCCGGTTGCCGCCCACCTCGTCCAGCACGGTGCGGATGGCGTGCCGTTCGGCGTCCTCGAGCCTGCCCGACTGCGACGTCGACGCAGGCGGATGCGCCCCCGACGACGACGGCGACCGCACCGCCTGGGGCAGGTCGTCCGCTTCGATAATCGCCCCGGGCGAAAGGAGCGCGCAGACCTTGACCAGGTTCTGGAGTTCCCTGACATTGCCGGGCCAGTCATAGGCGAGGAGCGCCTTTTCCGCTTCGACGGAAAACCGTTTGCCCGCCTCCCGGCCCGGCTGGCGCGAGAGGAAATGCCGCAGCAGCGGTGCGATGTCCTCCCGACGCTCCCTCAGGGGCGGGATATGCAGTTGCAGCGGGTTGATGCGGAAATACAGATCGTTTCGGAACGCGCCCCGTTCCACCAGTTCGCCCAGGTTCTTGTTGGTCGACGCGACGAAACGGACGTCGACCGGAATCTCCTGCTTGCCGCCCACCGGGCGGATAAGCGAGTTCTCCAGGGTGCGGAGTATCTTCGCCTGGATGGGGAAGGGCATGTCGCCGATTTCGTCCAGATGCAGGGTGCCGCCGTCGGCCTGGGCGAAATAGCCGGCGTGATCCTCGACCGCGCCCGTAAACGAACCCTTGACGTGGCCGAACAGCTCCGATTCGGCCAAACTGTCGGCGATGGCGGAGCAGTTGACCCGCACCAGCGGCTGGCCGGCGCGCCGGGAGGCGGCGTGGATATATTCGGCCAGCAGTTCCTTGCCGGTGCCGCTTTCGCCGGTGATCAGGACGGTGATGTCCGAATCCGCCGCCCGGCCCGCCTGGGCGATGAGTTTTTCCATGGACGGGCTGACGCTGACGATGGTGGGCATGACCGGAGAGCCGGCATCGGCGCGCGGAGGATGCGTCAGGGCGGGGGACGCCCCCCTCCCTGCGGCGATGGCGCTCCGCACCACTTCCAGCAGCCGCTTGAAATCGAGGGGTTTTGGCAGGAAATCGAACGCGCCCATCTTCATCGCGGCGACCGCCGCCTCGAGCGTGCCGAAGCCGCTTATGAAGACGACGGGGAGCGACGGGATGCGGGAGACGAGGTTGCCCATGACGTCCAGTCCGCTCTCCGACCCGAGCGAGGGGTCGATGACGGCGGCGGCGGGTTCGTGCCGCTCGGCCAGATCCAGCGCCGTCCGGTTGTCGGCGGCCCAATGGCAGACAAAGCCGTTGCGCTGGAAATTAATGGCCAGGCTTTGGTAGACCCGTTCGTTGTCGTCGACGATTAAGAGTGCGTTTTTCATACAGCACTTCCATGGCGAGGGACAGACACGATGCGGACAGGAGAGCGCTTTGTAAAGAATGACTGGTTCCTGCCTGCGTTTTTCGGTTGGTACTGGAATACGCCGAAAAGCGAAGGGGGAGGTTCACATTCAACCTAAAACGCTATTGACGATACCATATCCTGTGGGGCGCAAATTGAAAGAAAAAATCTGCGGCAGGGCGATGGGCGGGGAAGGGAGACGACTGCCGTTGTCTGCCGGATACGCGGTTCGGTCGACCACACCCTCTATGTACCGTTCATTAGATGTATTTACCCACCGATAGGATATCGCGACTGCGGAATCATGTCTATGCGTTAATAAAAAGCTAATATTTACCATATTTTCGCACCCTGCACCACAAGGCCTGACAGTCACTATTGAGTATCCGCAACAATGCGGGAAACGGTATAGGTGTGATTTTTACAAGGAGAAACATTGATGTATACCGGTACAAAGAAAATGATTATGGCCGTCATGGCCTTCGCGGTCGTCGCTGGCGGCGTGTTTGCCGCTGAGAGCACCGAAGAAGCCCGCTCGCGGTTGACCAGGCAGCAGGCTGCGAAGATCGCCCAGGAACAAGTTAACGGAGGCCGTGTTGTTGAATCCGAGTTCAACCACCGCTGGTTCCGTGGCAACGACTTTGAATTCACCGTCGTCGACGAAAACAACCGCTACGACATCCGCGTCAGCGCCGAGACGGGCGAAGTCCTCGGTATCGACACCAACCCCATCTTCCACGACAACATAACCGGGACGGACCGCCAGCGCTATGCGTCGGCCAGCAGCATCAATCCCGAGCGCATCCGCCAGATCGCCCAGCAGCGTTCCCCGAACGCCCTGATCACAGACATTGAACGCTCGGTCGAAAACGGCCGCGCCGTGTATAATGTCGAACTGGTCGCCGACAACCGTAACGTCGATATGAAGGTCGACGGCATGACCGGCGAAGTGATTGCGTTCGAACAGGCCCGCGCCGACCGCGACAACAACCGCTTCATGCGTGAAACCAGGGGTATGGCCCGCACCGGCGCCGCCGCGACCGGAGCCGCCGCCACCACCGGCATGCTCGGCCGCCACGATGCCGACAATACCGGGATGTACGGCCGCAACACCACGAACGCCCTGGACCGCGCCAACCGGAGCGCCACCAATACCATGAACCGGATGAACGCCAACCAGCTCAACTCGACCGCCGACAGCCTGACCCGCGTCGCCCAGCAGATCGACCGCGCCGCCGACAGCCTCAAGTCGACCGCCCAGAACCTGTCGCAGCAGGCCCGTCAGAGGAACACCACAAACGGAACCAACCCCGCCACCACGAATACCAACGCCAATCGATAATACCGTTTGGAATGAAAAACGACGTTCAGGCCGCCCTCCATTATGGGGGGGGCGGCTTCATCGTCCACAGCAGGGAAACATTCGCGTGAGGGGTCGGGGAGGTTTGTGACCACCAGCCGTGGCCACAATAGTTACAGACGTTTGTTAGGTTTCTGACAGCGTGTCCTGCACGGTGCTTCCGTCGCTCCGCACACCGCGCCGAATGGCGACGGTGCTGGCCCGCCGGGTCCTGGCCGTGCGCCTGGCGCGGATGACCGCGCCCAGCCACCGGTGCAAGTAATAGCACGCGGCAATATAGAGAACGACGATAACGGTGCCGATAAGGAGGTGCGTCGGACTCAGGTCCAGGCCGCGTCCGCGCGCGGCCGAGTCGCCGCGTCCGGCCGAAATCGCCTGAAAACCCCCAAGCGTCGTGGCCCTACCCTGATCTTCCGCACCCTGTCCCACCCGGCCAGCCGCCACTGGCGGTCCGCCTTCGAGCAGCACCGCCGTAACACCAGGGCACGCGGCAACGGGGGCATGGTGTGCCATAATCGGGTCCAATCGCGTCGAAAATGTGTGCCCCAAGCATAGTAGACCTAGCCGGAAGGTCAAACAAAAAGCCGCAACCCTTTCGGCTGCGGCAGTTATTTTGGTAAATAACTAATCGCCAAATTTACTGCTTCTTAGCTGCGTCTCTCCTCGAGAGATTCTATCGTAGAAATGTTAGCGTTGTTTAACTCGTATTTCTCATACATGTAGTTATCAATTTCTTCAGAAGTCGAATGAATGAGATTAGAGAGTTCGATAGCATTTGCTCGAATCGGAATGTAGTGTGAGGCTAATTCAGCTTTTAAATTTATGGGAACTTTCTTGCTTATGGTTTGCCTTTCGATATCGGAGAAAAATTTATTTGGCTCGTTAAAATACCATCGATCCATTCCCTTAATAGAATTGCCTGAGAAGGACAGGTTTGAAATAAGGGTCGAATAAATACAATATGTTAAATTGGTGATTTTAGCCTTATAATCGTACGCTATCTTTGCTAATTCCGCTAGCCTGCTGTAATCCAAATCACGAGGGATTGGTATATTATTAATCATGTGGTAGGTAAAAGCCGTCCCCTTGTTATAGGTGGCAGAGGGATATTTGAATTTAATGTAAAATGAAATAATCTTACTATTGAGTAGTGCAGCAAGAGCAAAAAGCAAATCTACATTACTAGTGGCGATGACCAAGGTTTGTTTTCCCGGTATAAATTCTCCCTCCAAATCTAAAGCACAATCAAAATGCGTTAATCCTTTGATAATTATTTTTGGTGAAGCGGCTCGCTCACAATAGGTTTTGCCGAGCTTGTTTTGAAAATCATTTTTAAGCGCAACGGGAAAAAGATACTCATCACCGAGATACTTCATTGGTTTAATTCCCCATTTGGTTACATACTTATCAAGTGTACCAGTGTTCACAATTTTATAATGGGATTTATGTGCCCCTTTCGGTAAATTTTGGTCTTTAATTAAATCCTTTAAGGTATAGGTATCCGATGTAGCGCATGCGTTTTCGCATTGCGCTATTTCAGAAAAAAAAGGAATCTCCATTTTCCTCGATTGTTTTGATTATTTTATAATGCGGTGATAACAGTTGATCAAGTTTAAATGGTGAAGGAATTGACCTTGTTACATTCACGCTGTTAATATCCTCAATTGATATCCCGTCGTGTGCTAAAAATTTGGTGGTATCAACTGGGGAGCCTTTGAAGGTACAAATTATCGGGTCTACGTTGACATCCTCGAAAATCCTACGTGGCAAGGATATTACTTCGGTAATATGCTTTGCATACAAGGTTCGAAGTGCGTCTCCAAAGTCTTTTGATAACCATTTATCGGGGGTAATAAACGACAGTATTGAAGTCTCATCCTTGAGTAAAGACATTCCTTTTTCGATAAATGCAATATATATATCCCAATTTCCCCTGGCCGTATTATATACTTTTGAAATATACTTCCGCTCACGAACATTTGAGGCCATCATTAGTTCTGAATCGATGTATGGTGGATTTCCCAAAATCACATCAAACTTCCCTTGTATTTTCGGAAATTTTGCTTTCCAATCAATCGCATGTTCACCAGCTATAGAGGTATCATCGATAAGCGAATTTCCATTTATTATATTATCATCGAGGTACGTGAGCTTTTCGTTTTTGTTTGCAGTTTTAAGCCATAATGATAGCTTTGTTATCTCAATGGATTCATTGTTTAAATCTACGCCAAAGATATTATTCGCAAGTATATGAGTGTCCCACCTAAGAAGGGAAGATTGACCTGCACTTAATCTGGTCAATTCTCTGTTAACAGCCATACCCTCATAGTAAAGGTAATCGAAAACTGCATTCAAAAACGCTCCTGAGCCACAGGCTGGATCAAGTATTTTAATATTGGCTAGAATATCTTTGTACTCTTCCCACGCGTTGTAATGTTTCGCTACCTTAGCATTTCTCTTTATCTTATTCTTCGTACGGACAATCGAGCGTAAGTCCGACTCCACTAATGCAGGGAGTTCTTCGAACCCGAGGCTTTTCCTGCGTTCACGCAACCATTCCCCTATGGAACGATCTACCATTAGTTGAGTTACTAAAGGAGGTGTGTAATATATCCCGCCCTTTTGGCGAGAACTCACATTATCAGCGGTCCTTACCAGGTTTCGAAGATTATCTAAATCGCTTATGGATTGCTCGAATATATGCCCTAAAATGTTTACACTAACGTCGCTGTTAAAATCATATTTGCTCAAATCAATCAACTCACGGCACAAATTATCGCTTATTACCAGTGAGTCCATCACTAAGTTCGACTTAAACAAACCACCATTATATTCTGGTATATTTAACCGGGTACTGCCGTAATTGATAGCAGTAAATAACCCAAGAAATTCCGACTATAGCGGCTTAGGAGAATATCCATCGCCTGCGTTCAGTATTTTACGAAGAGTATTTGGTGGTAGAAGATTTTTACTTTCCGCGAAAATAATGAAGATTACTCGGTCAAGAATCGTTTGGGCATAAGTCACAGATTTTAAACGGTCATCAATACTATTATGCTCGGTCAGCTCAAGGATTAATTTATCTCTAAGCAGGCTATATTTCTGGTAAAATACTCTGGTTATATCCTGCTTAGAATCTTCGCTATCTGATAGGAGTTTAAATGTATTACCATCCATTAGCTGTTTTGCTGAATGGATCAACATCAGTCTTGCATACTCATGAGGCTCGTAAGCTCGCGTCAAATCAAATGATTCGTATTCCTGTCGGCCATATCCCATGGCATAGAGACGAATTTCACGGTAATTTGAAACAATCACCCAGCGCGCACCCTTAATATCAATACCATATTCCCATGCTTGTTGGACAGGTGTTTTGTTACGTCCGGGCAT
Organism: Planctomycetaceae bacterium; assembly: GCA_021203245.1. Lineage (GTDB taxonomy): Bacteria > Planctomycetota > SZUA-567 > SZUA-567 > SZUA-567 > JAJBSZ01. Next base: position 612 of record JAJQBO010000265.1, on the reverse strand, counting down.
AACGGCATCAAGATCTCGTGTACGCGCACCCTTTAATTCGCAGGGTGCTATGATCTTTGAATGATTTAATGAAAATTCACCTAACGCTACGTCAACATTTCCTTTGCCTACCGATTTATTTTTTTCTAAACTCCATGTCTCGCCCGAACCATGCGTTGTATAACCAAGAACCCCGACAAAAATTTTTTGAATAAATTCTGAGTCACTAGTCATTTCACCGCCGTGAAGTCCCGTTTTTAAATTATTGGCCCATCGAGTCAAAATATCCAAGTGCTCAGTGGGGCAAATGGAAAACGCTTTTATATTGCGCTCAATAATCTTTGGATGTATTAAAAACATAAACGTCCTCCAAAACTGGGCAAAATTTCTAAAGTACAAATAAAGTTACCAGACTCTGTTTCTTTTGATTCCAGCACCTATTTCTACCTGTACGAGTCATTTTCCGCAATCATTTCATGAGTACCAGAATTATTTTTGGCTTTGACCGAATCAATTATATGTTGGCACTGGTTGCGGCTAGTAAAGTAACATTTCAGATCAATAATCCATTGTTTTCTTAAGAGTCTATCCCGTTATCAAACGATTGAAGATAGTAAGTGCACAGTTCAATTG
>JAJQBO010000005.1:12587-15937 GCA_021203245.1 Planctomycetaceae bacterium | reverse complement strand
CTAAGGCACTGCCATTGGCTTGGAGAGACTGACGCAGATACTGAGCGCTGCCATCCCAAGCAGTCGTCACCGCGTTACCGTTGACGGTCAAAGCGATACCAGTGTTATCGACGGAAATGCCAAAGTCCAACCCACCAGGAGTCGAATCAAGGATAGCCTGCATTTCTTCAGTGGGTTCCAACGTGAAAAGAATTTCCTTGCCGTCCGAATCAACCATACCCGGAATTTTGAACTGGGCGGTATTGTATTCGCCTTCCTGCGCGGTGCCGGTGGTGGTCATGTCAATCTTCTGGTCGGAGTTGAAGACCAGGGCGGCGTCGATGCCGGTCTGTCCGGAGGCGGACTTGATCTGGTTTACCAGGGTCGCAACCGTCTCGCCCTTCTTGACGGTAAAGGCACGGGAGCCCCTGCTGCCGGTGAGGGTGAAGGACTGTTTCTGGGTAAATTTGCCGTTTTCGACCTGTGCGGTATTGCTCGGATCGTTCGACGTATCCACTTCCATATACGCCTTCATCGCCTGCTGGGTGAAGTCCACTTCGCCAAGCGCGGTCAGTTCGTCGGCGGCCTGGGTGCCGGTGAAGTTGACGCTTACAGCATAGCCGTCCCGCTTGAAGATCTGGGTGAATTCACTCTCGCGGCCGTTGACCAGCGCGTTGTTCTGGGTACCCTGGACGCTTGTCTTGACGGTGAAGTCGAGATCCTTGGCGCCATTCAGCAGATTTTCGTTGGAGAACTTGGTGTTCTGGGCGATGCGGTCCAGGGTCTGGATGGCAGAGTCCATCTCGGCCTGGTCGGCCGCAATCTGTTCGGGGGAGGTGACGCCGGTGTTGTTGGAGTGGATGGCGAGCGCTTTCATCTTTTTGAGGATGTTGTTCATCTCGTTCAGGGCGCCTTCGGCAATACCCATCACGTTGATGGCTTCCTCGGTGTTCTGTTGCGCGCGCTTGAGACCGTTGATTTGACTGCGCAGCTTCTCCGACACGACCAAACCGGCGGGATCGTCCTTACCAGTGTTAATCTTGTAGCCGCTGGAGAGCTTTTCCATCGCGCCGGACATGCCGCGGGCGCTGGTGGCGAACTGACGCTTGGTATTAATAGCCTGCATGTTGTTGGCAATGACCATACTCATAGTACTTCCTCCGTGTATTTTCTCAATCCGTGAAACGGCATTATCCGTAACGCCGTAAGAGCCATTTCGCCTCATGCACGGTAGGCCCTGAACCGTTTGTACCGCATACCTCGTTACCGCTTGTACCGCTTGACTGCAAAAACCGCAGAACCGCTACCCCTCAAAAAACCGCTCTTTTTTATCCTCCATCGTTTTTGACCGCGGCCGGTCCATAGCATCGGGACCGCGTGCCGCTTACTATGCTCCACGCGAGCGTCTTCTCTCTCCTTTCTCGTAAGCAAAGTAACCAGAAGTGTTTCGGCTGGGAGGGTGCGCATCCTGCGCAGCTCGATACCCCGAGTATCGTCCCTGCGACAACCGGGATCTGGGGACCGGTCATCTAGCCTGTTAGCGGCTGCCCGGGCGGGAACTTGAGGAAATAATTTCAAATTCTCGAAAAAAAAGATGACAAGCATAGATGAGGGGATTGCATCAGGTACAAGGAACGGAGTCATGTTTACCTTCACGAAGTCCCGATTCGCCGGCCTCGCCCTGGCCGCCCTACTCTGCCTCGCCGCCATCCCGGCCCGGTCGGTCGAACCGCTCGCCGTCCCGGACCCCGCCATGACCTCCACCACGGCCGAACCGGCCTTCGCTCCCGTCTCCGTCGTGCCGGACTCGGTCGTCGCCAGCCGGGGCACCCGTATCGCCATCATCGTCATCGGCCTGGCGATAGCGGCGGCGATGCTCATCTGGGTCTTCCGCCGCGATAAAACCGTCTACACCGACCCCACCATCAACCCGAACAACAACGTCGTCAACCCGACCCTCAACGAACCAGGCAGCAATCTCCCCGGCAAACGGAACCCGATAGCCTAACGGTAACCATAAGTCTACAAGGAGCGCCATAATGGACAAGCACGATATCCCCGCCAAGCACCGCCACGCCCCGCCCAACGACGCGGACGAAAGCCACATCATCCGCTCGGATAACAAATCGAATATGAACGAGCAGATGTATGGGAACAACCGGGAGGAGTCGTCCCGAGAGCAGAAACAGGATGGGGTGAAAGCGGACCCGAGTTCGTTTCCGGGGGGAAAGAAGGAACGGGATTAGGCGTCGACCTCACGCTGCACGTCGTTCCGTAACGCAACAAAACCGTTCGCCCTACCACCTCCCCGCAAACGTCACCCCGGCGTGCGGACCTCCATCAGCGGGCCAAGCGGGCGGTTCGGCCGGGGTCCACGCCAGAGACGGTGAACACACGGAACTCAGGCGGTTGCTATAGCAAATATTCGCAATGGCTGTTCCTGGCATGGACCCCGGCCGAACCGCCCGTTTTTTGCGCTGGTGGAGGTTCTGACGCCGGGGTGACGTTCGGGGAAAGCTACTGGTAATCGTAGTATGGATGTTTCTTAATGCATACCGTAACAGATTAACGGGATGTGCTTTCGCACATCCCGTCCTTTCATAAATACCTCGTCCGATTAAGGATTCACACCTCGCAATTCGAAGTCCTTGGGAATCGCCTCGTTACCCTCAACCTGGTACACGAGTTCCGGTGCAAGGGTGATTTGATTGCGGCCGTCGTCGTACACCTTGACGGCTGGTTTAAAGTGTTTCGTGTTGTGCTGAATCAGGAGCGTGCCTGGTTCATAATCGGTGGTAGGTCTTCCAATTGGGGTGTTTTCCAATGCCACTGGGCCCACATTGGGACGCCTGTCCGATGAAGGGCGGAGTATCTCTCCATTGTCATGAAGACCATAAGCATAAATAGAGCCATCTGCCATAAAGACCACTGCGTTGAGATATCCTTCAACAATTCGTCTCACAGGCGGTATATCAGCGACCGCTAAATTTACCTTAGTATTGGACCCCCTTAGTTCTGCATCAGTGAGTCCGTTGTTGTAGCCACATGCCCAAACGCTGCCATCACCTTTAATAAAAGAGGAATTAAACCGACCACATGTTATCCGGATAACATCGGTCAAAACTTTCAACTGCCCCACCTTGTAGTGATTTTCATTTATGCGTCCAAGTTGTCCAGCTGTGTTGTTACCACAATTCCATATTGTCCCATCGCGGTGCAGGAAACAGGAATGACCATGTCCAGCGGCTACTTGAATTATGTTGGCAAGGTTGGGGATGGGAGCCAGTGATTTTTCAGAATGCCCAAGCTGCCAAGCATAGTTCTGCCCGCAGATCCAAACCGTGCCATTATCGATCAGGAAAAGACAGTGA
>JAJQBO010000005.1:0-12577 GCA_021203245.1 Planctomycetaceae bacterium | reverse complement strand
TCGAATGCGGAATCATCAAGCACATTCTCTAATGTGTGGATTTGACCTTATTGGGGCTCACTTGCGGTACCACTTTTGACGTTGCGACCCAATTCTCCAAGCGTGTTACTGCCGCAGCTCCATACAGTTCCGTCTTCACATAGAAAATACGTAGAGTTCCACGCGCAGTTGACCTTCTTAACTTTTTTTGGTATTGGGACAATCTCCAAATTGACTTTATCCCCGTTGGATTCGTTAACCCTACCTAAGTGACCATAATTGCTATAACCGCAACTATATACTGTACCATCCTGTTTTAAGAAAAAGGTGACAGTATTTCCGGCATCAACGGCTTTTATATCTGTCAAATTAGGTATTACATCCAAAGGCTTTCTGCCTGCACCCTCTCTTCCCAAATGGCCGTATTGATTCAGTCCACAAGATAAAACAGTACCGTTTTCCAAAAGATAAAGGCCAGTATTGAGGCTAATTGCCGCATCCACCAACTGCGACTTCACCGGAAACGACGTATCCGCGACAATCCGCGTCGGCGTCACCGCATCCTGGACGTGGATACCCACCGTCACCGATACCGCATCATCACCGGTCGAAACATTCCAACCGTTAATCCCAGGGTTGACTCCGGGGCCGGAACCGTCCCCGACCCCACGGTTAAAAAAAGCGTTGCCCTCGTGGAGGTGGATGTCCACCATCGCGCCGGCCGCAAACGCACCCGCTTTCAGGGCCGCCTTGGTGCTGTCATACAGGGGATAGGCCACGCCGTTAAAGCGAACCACGCACCCGTCCTCACACGCCGCGTCGGCGGCGAAGCGGAGGGTCAGCATTTCGGGGAGCGGATCGGTGACAGGGGTCCTCGGCGTCAGTTCGATGACGCCGGCGACGGTCTGGCTGTCGCAGTCGATGAAGCCGGCCGTTCGGTCCGCCTTTTCGGCCAGCGCGTCCTCGATTTCGTCGCGGCCCATACCGTCCGCAGCCGCCACGCCGGCGAAGAACACAATCCCCTGCTCGCGGTCGACATCGCAGCGCACCACCGCGCCGGCCGCAAACACGCCGTCCGGTGCGGCCACGCCGTCCACCGTCCGGACCTGGTAGTCGTCGTCGCCAATCCGTACCGTCTCGCCCGCCGCATAGGCCTGCGGCGCGGTGAAGCGCACGGTAAACAGGTCCGGCGACGCGGGCAGACAAAACAGTTCGAAGACGCCGGCGTCGTAGACGCAGTTCGCGTCCAGAATGTGGTTGCCGGCGTCGTGCTGGCAATGGGCGCGCTTCTGGCGCGCCGCCACCGGATCGCAGTCAAGTTGCAGGAGAAGAGCGCGTTCGCGGGCGGTGTGGCCGTTCCTGACGGCGAGTTCCTGATTCGTACTCATAGCGTATTCCTTTTCCAAAATGAGGTAACCATTCCACCAACGCATCCTGGCCAGGGTTTGTCGGTACTAAAACCCAGCATAGCCGCGTTCACGCACCGGTGTTTCCGAATGCGATTTATTTGTGGAATTTTTGTTTCATCGTGGAAAAGGGAGGGTTATGGAGAGAGAAAAAACTGCCTTGGCAATTTCCGGAGCAGCGGACGTGGCGTGGACCCCGGCCGAACAGCCCGTTTTTTGCCCGGTTGGATGTATGCACGCCGGGGTGACGTATAAGGGAGGGTGCGGCGATTGGGGAAGAAATGGAATTCACAATGCACAATTCATAATTCACAATTATTTTGCAATGGGGCAATGTACAATTGGGTGCGTGCATTGTGACTTGTTTCATTGATCCATAATTGTGCATTGTGAATTGTGCATTGTGAATTGAGCTTGGTTGTACCACCGTTCCTTTATCTAATACCGCAACAACGCGTCAAACAACTCGTCGCCCATAAAGCATGCGGCAGCGCTGTCCCGCTCCGCCACCACCCGGTACAGGGCGTGGTGACGGGCCAGCAGCCCTGCCCCGCCGTCCGCGTCGAGGCTGCCCACGATGGCGCGGCGGCGCGCCGCCATCGTCAGGTGCTCCAGCGTGCGGCAGATGCGGCCCACCAGCGGATTGCCGCTCAGGCGCTCGATCAGGCGGTGGAAGGCCATATCGGTCTCGAGGATGCCGCCGACATCCCGCCTCGCCACCGCGTCGGCGAGGCGGTCCATGGCTTTAGTCAATTCGACCGCCTCCTGGTCGGAACGCCGCTCCACCGCCAGGCGAAAAGCCCCCACCTCAATGATGCGGCGGAGATCGACGAGCGTCTCCATCTCCCCGCCGGCAAACAGCACGCCATACAGCGCCGGGTCCAGCATGCGCGGCGAAAAGCCCCTGGTCACAAACGTGCCCTCGGCCCGGTGAATCTCCAATACCCCCATGGCGACGAGGATGCGAATCGCCTCCCTGAGCGAATTCCGGCCCACCCCCAGCGATTCCACCAACTCCGGTTCTGTGGGGATCTGCTGCCCCGGGCGAATCCGCCCCGCCACAACATCCCGGCATAGTGCGGCGATAACCCCGTCCACCACCGATTTGCCGGCATCGTCGCCGGGGAGGAGCGGATTGTCTGTTCCTTTAGAAATGCCGTGCATTGCGCCGCCTTTTCTTTGTAGCACCGGGAAGCCGAACAGGTGTCGTTCAAACATGGGATGTTTACCTACACAATACCCGCACTACGCTGGTTCGTCAACCCATTTTTTATTCAATGTGCGACAGTATGGATCACATTGTCGTGGATTTGGCATACTTCCAATCAATTTCGTTGTTTTGTATCCATATATATTGTAAAGACTTAAAAATGTGAGAAAAATATATAGGTAAATATTTATGGATTAGCATTCATGGGATGTTACAATATGGATAATGCGGCGGATGTGTTTTTTTTGTGGCGTAGACTGTGTCCAGCCACCGCATCCTCCGAAACCTCCCCCCTCGCCGCAGCCAGGCAGCTCCGGCGGGCATAACATAAATCTCTGCACGATTATTCCTATCCCATGTGGTTAGGCGCGTTCCTGTGTCCGCGGCAACGCGTCTATGACAAGGAGAGCCTATGGAATCAATCTCGGAAACCAAGAGCAGCGCCATCATCCAGGAGGTGCTGGCCAACCACCCCGACGCAAAGCCCGAGACCCTCATCACCATCCTCCAGGAAATCCAGGACCGCTGCGGCTACCTGTCCCGCGACGCCATCCTCTCAGTGGGCCGCCATCTCGACATGGCCGCCAGCAAGGTGTACGGCGTCGCCACCTTCTACAACCAGTTCCGCTTCCACCCGCTCGGGCAGGTCCATATCCAGATCTGCCGGGGCACCGCCTGCCATGTCAAGGGGTCGAAAAAGGTTCTGGACGCCCTCGTGTCCGCCCTCTGCGTCGAACCAAACACCGCCACCGCGGACGGCGTGTTCAGTTACGAAACGCTGGCCTGCATCGGCGCGTGCGGACTCGCGCCAGCCATCATGATCAACGGCGAACTCCGGGCCAAAGTCGCGCCCGAGTCGATACCCGCTCTGTTGAAGGAATACCGGGAAAAAGTGGAGGCCGTATGACTGCGAACGCGCACTTCAAATGCTGGCCGGACATGCCGCCCCCGGCCGAGACTTTCCTGTCGCGCCTCGGCGCCGCCGTCGGCGACGCCAAGCTGGCGGCCCTGCGCGGCGAGGCGATGGCCAGGCCCACAATCCGCGTGGGCGCAGGCACCTGCGGCTGCGGCGCCGGCGCAACCAAAACCCTTGCCGCCGTCCGCTCGCATCTGGCTGAAAAAAAGCTGGCTGTCGATGTCCTGGAAGTCGGCTGCATCGGCTTGTGCAGCGAGGAGCCGATTGTCGACGTCCAGATGGCGGGCAAGGCGCGGGTCTATTTCCGCCGCGTCTCCGACAGCCAGGTGCCGCGCCTTATCGACGAGGTGATGGCCGGCAGGCTGCCGGCGGACCTGGTGCTGGGGCAGATGTCCACCCCCGGCGTCGAAGCCTGGCCCGGCGTTCCCGAGCTGGCGGATACGCCGTTTTTCTCGCGCCAGACCCGGGTGGTGCTCCGGAACTGCGGCCTTATCAACCCCCACAGCCTGGAGGAATACGTCGCCCGCGGCGGCTATGCCGGGCTCGTCAAGGCCCTGAAAACGATGAGCCCGGAAGAGGTCTGTTCCTCGGTCGAGGCGAGCGGACTCCGGGGCCGCGGCGGCGGCGGCTTTCCCACCGGTCGCAAATGGCGCTTTGCCCGGCAAAACAAGGCCGACCAGGTCTACCTCATCTGCAACGCCGACGAAGGCGATCCCGGCGCTTTTATGGACCGCGCCCTTATTGAAAGCGACCCCTTCCGGCTGCTCGAAGGCATGACCATCGCCGCCTATGCCATCGGCGCGACCAAGGCATACATCTATATCCGCGCCGAATACCCGCTGGCGGTCAAGCGTTTACAGGAAGCCGAAGCGGCGGCGCGCGCCTGGGGGCTGTTGGGCGACAACATCCTGGGCAGCGGGTTCTCGTTGGAGATCTACTTGAAAATGGGTGCAGGCGCGTTTGTCTGCGGCGAAGAGACGGCCCTCATCGCCTCTATCGAAGGCCAGCGCGGCACGCCCCGGCCGCGCCCGCCCTTCCCCGCCGTCAAGGGCGCATTCGGCAAGCCAAGCACGGTCAACAATGTCGAGACCTTTGCCAACGTGCCCGAGATCCTCCTGCACGGCCAGGACAAGTTCGCGTCCATCGGCACGGAGAAGTCGAAAGGCACGAAAATCTTCGCCTTGTCGGGAAAGGTCTGCCGCACCGGCCTGGTCGAGGTCGCCATGGGGCGCACCATCAACGACGTGGTCAACCACATCGGCGGCGGCGTCGACGGCGGCAAAAAGGGCAAAGCGGTGCAGATCGGCGGCCCTTCCGGCGGTTGCGTGCCTGAGCACAAGTTCGAGACGCTGATCGATTACGAAAGCCTCAAGTCCGTTGGTGCGATGATGGGGTCCGGCGGCCTGGTCGTGCTGGACGAAGACACCTGCATGGTGGATTTGGCGCGCTTTTTCATGGATTTCCTGAAAAACGAGAGTTGCGGCAAATGCATCCCCTGCCGCGAAGGCACCCGGCGCATGTTCGAGACGCTGGACATGCTGACCCGCCCGCGCGGCATGGAACAAGGAGACGACGCGCTGGTCCGCTTCCAGGCAGTGGCGGCGCTGGAAAAGCTGGCCCGGGTGGTGCAGGATACCGCCCTGTGCGGCCTCGGCCTGACCGCGCCCAATCCGGTTCTGTCGACCCTGCGGTGGTTCCGGGACGAGTATGAACAACACGTCTTCGAGCGGCGCTGTCCGGCAGGCGCCTGCACCGCGCTGGACCACTACGCTATCGAGGCAGACCGCTGCGTCGGCTGCGGCGCGTGCCTGCGCGGCTGTCCCACCCAGGCCATCGTGGGCAGTCCCAAGCATCCCCATTACCTCGACAGGGACAAGTGCATCGGCTGCGGGTCGTGCCTGCCCACCTGTAAGTTCTCGGCCATCGCCAAAGTCGGTTAACGCAAGGGAGACTTCCCCCATGGATAAAGAAAAGAAAAAGTCGACAGACTCATCCGACAAAAAGACCGATGCCGCGCGCGGCAAAAAACCGGCCCCGGCGACTTCGCCAACGTCGACGGCAGTCAAACCGGCTCCGGCAAATACCATGATGGTGGACGGGCACGAGGTCGCCTTCCAGCCGGGCGACACCATCCTGGCGGCGTGCCAGCGGGTCGGCATCCACATTCCCACCCTGTGCCATCTCGACGGCTTCAGTCCCACCGGGTCGTGCCGATTTTGCGTCGTCGAAGTCGAAGGCAGGCCGACGCTCATTCCTTCCTGCACCTATCCGGCGGAGACGGGCCTGACCGTCCATACCCACAACGCCCGGGTCATCGAAGCCAGGCGCACGATCATCGGGCTGCTCCTGGCCGACCATCCGGGCGACTGCCTGGCGTGCGTGCGCTCCGATTCCTGCCGTTTGCAGGAACTGGCGGCTGAACTGGACGTGCGCCAGCGCCGCTCCTACACGGCCCGGCCCCACCACGAACTCGATACCGCCAGCCCGTCCATCACCCGCGAGACGTCGAAGTGCGTGCTGTGCGGCAAGTGCGTGCGCGTCTGCGAGGAGGTTCAGGGCGTGGCGGCCATCGGCTTTATCGGGCGCGGGGCCGAGACCATCGTCGGCACCGTGTTCAACCAGGGCATGAACGTCAGTTCCTGCATCAACTGCGGCCAGTGCACCCTGGTCTGTCCCACCGGCGCACTGCACGAACAGCGCGATCTAATCCGTGTGGTCGAAGCCTTGCGGGATCCGTCGAAAACGGTGGTGGTGCAGCACGCGCCGTCCGTTTCCGTCTCCATCGGCGAACTGGCGGGGCTGCCTCCGGGCGTCGACGCCGACGGGGCGATGGTGACGGCGCTCAGGCGGATGGGATTCAAGCACGTGTTCGACACCTCCTTCTCGGCCGACCTCACCATCATGGAGGAGGCGACGGAGTTTGTCCACCGGCTTAAACACGGCGGCGTCCTGCCGATGTTCACCAGTTGCAGCCCGGCGTGGATCAAGTTTGTCGAAACGTTCTATCCCGGATTTATCCCCAACCTGTCCACCTGCAAGAGCCCGCAGGCGATGATGGGCGCGGTCATCAAGACGTATTGGGCGGAAAAACAGGGGCTCGACCCGAAGGATATCTTCAGCGTGTCGATCATGCCGTGCACGGCGAAGAAGTTCGAAGCCGCGAGGCCGGAGATGGGCCGGAACGGCGTCCGCGACGTGGACGCGGTCCTGACGACCCGCGAACTGGCGCGTCTCCTCAAGCAGCATAACCTGAACCTGGTCAATCTCCCGGCCGACCACCCCGATTCACCCTTTGGCGAACGTTCCACCGCCGGCAAAATTTTCGGCGCCAGCGGCGGGGTGATGGAGGCGGCGCTCCGCACCGCCTACAACATGGTGACGGGCGAAGAAGCCGCAAACCCCGACTTCCGCGAGGTGCGGGGCATGAAGGGGGCGAAGGAGTATCGCGTCACCGTGGCCGGCATTGAACTGGGGGTGGCTGTGGTGAATTCGCTGTCCAACGCCCGGGCGCTTTTGGACGAATTGAAATCAGGCAAGCGGTCTGATCTGCATTTTATCGAAGTGATGAGCTGCCCCGGCGGCTGCGTGGGCGGCGGCGGGCAACCGCTGGCGCCCAGCCGCAGCGACATCGCCACGAGGATGGAAAAGCTGTACGACATCGACGCATCCGAGGCGGTTGAACGCCGGCTCAGCCACCACAACCACGAAGTCAAACGCTTGTACGAGGATTTCCTGGGCTCGCCGCTGGGGCCGATCAGCCACGAAATCCTGCATACCCATTACCACGACAGGCCGGTGGCGCGCTGACGAAACGGCCCTGAAGCGAGGAGAGCCATCATGGTGAAGACGATACTGCTGGTCGATCGCGATCCGTTGTTTATCGAGCAGATACGCCAATATTTTCTCGGCAAGGGCTACCGCATCCTTTGCGCCCGGTCGCAGGCGGACGCGGAGCGCATTCTCCAGTCGACAAGCCCCGACGTGCTGGTCACGGAAGTGATGCTGGAGCGGCAGGACGCCGGGTTCTGTTTGGCGTGGAAGGCGAAGCAACTCTACCCCGACCTGCCGGTGGCGATAGTGTCCTCGGTAACCTGGCACACCGGCCTGTATTTCAGTTTATCCACCGAAGGAGACAAGGCCTGGATCAAGGCCGACGCATTCCTGGACAAACCGATTCGCATTGAGGAGTTGAAACAGGTGATTGTCGACCGTCTGGCACCGGCAAAGACCGGGTGAGCTGCATATTTATTCCATACCACCTATGTATGCCTTCACCCACCCGCCCGAATGGGGCGGGTGGCGGCGTGTGCAAGTCCCTGAGCGCACCGCACTCCTGCAAAATTCGTCGATAATTCGTTTGATTTTTCGTATCCCATAAGATACAGTCGAGATTATGAATACCGTGCAGGAAACCACACTTTTTTCCGAATGGCTGACCACCCTCCGAGATCGGCAAGGCAAGGTTCGTATCCTTGCCCGCATTCGATCGGCAATCGCGGGAAACTTCGGTGACTGTAAGACGCTGGGTGATGGGGTGGCGGAAATGCGTATTCATACCGGTCCAGGTTATCGTGTTTATTATGCCCGAAGAGGCAGTAGGGTCTACCTGCTGCTCATTGGTGGCGACAAGAGCAGTCAGAAGCGGGACGTAGAACGGGCCAAACAATTGTGGCGCGAGATTCAGGAGAGTGATCAATGATGGAAATCCGAGAATTCGATCCGGCGCGCTATCTCGACGACGACGAGATCATGGCCGAGTATCTGACGGCATGCCTTGAAGATCCCGATCCGGATGTTTTTCTGGCCGCTCTTGGTGACGTTGCGAAAGCGCGTGGCATCACCCAATTGGCCAAGGATACCGGTTTGGGCCGCGAAAGCCTGTATAAAACCTTCCAGGCCGGGAAAAAGCCGCAGTTTGAAACTATTCTCAAGATCACCAAAGCGCTTGGGGTAACATTGGCTGTGAAGGCGGGGAACTAGCATTATTCCGACATTAAACCGGGTGGTCAACGGTATACCGACTACTCGCAACAGGGACAGGAACCGGAGCAGATGTGCCACGGACGGCACTGCAAGCTCAACGAAAAAGCCCTGTCTCGCAGTGCGAAACAGGGCATTTAGTATTGGCACGCCGGAGAGGAGTCGAACCCCTAACCTCCAGATCCGTAGTCGACATTCGGGACTTTTTAAACGGTTGGCGTAACTAGAGTTACAAGGCATTACCCCAGCCTTAATAAAGACATAGCGGCTTGGACCTCTCATAACCTCACAGGACGGCACAACCCAAAAAAAAGCATTCCGTGGGGTTGAGGCCGCCAGTCGGTATCATCGGGCTATGGGTTGTTCGCATCCGCTTTCTTCCGCCCGCGGCGGCGCGGAACGGCCGCTATGGCCTCGACGTCAGCGCCGTTCACGAAACGGTTTTTCCCTCGAAGTTCATAAGCCAGTCCACCAGTGTCGCACATCTTGGCGAGGGTGTTCCGGCTGATATTATACCGCTTGGCCGCTTCGGCGATAGTCAGGAATTCATCTGCAGCCGTCGATTCTAACACCAATTCGACACCCGGCGGCGGGGTTAGAATAATGCGCCCGTTACTGGTGGAAATGCGGACGGTGATTTTTTCCATCACTTTTCCCCGTTCGTCTTGTCGCGATACTTATTTACGTGCGGCTTCATTGTAGCTTGGCGGACCCGCGCCTTGTCCACATGGTTTTTTCTGCTCTGCTTTGGGACACATCGCTTACGTCGTTGCTTCATGGTCGGCCCTCCTTGAACACCCGATTATAATCGGGTATACTACTCTTGACCAGTGAGAGGGGCTGTTCGGGCTTGCCCGGCACCTTGCCCCCCTCCTTCGTTCCTGGCCCCGGTGACCGCCGGGGCTTTTTGCGTTACCGGCGGGCAAATCAAGCATTCATGCCCGGTAACGCCTTTTGAAAAACTTCTCGTCGGTGGCACCTCCTTTCCATGTCTTTATTATACCTCACTAACGTCGTTAGTCAAACTCAATCATCAAAAAATCTTTGTTTCCGGTTATGGCTTCGTAATAATCACCTCGGCGTTTTTCTTCTGCCGCGCTTTATGCCGCCCAATTGTGTAGGTCACGTGCGTTTCCTCAATGGCCCACCCTTCGTAGAGTCTCCGCGTTGCCTCGCAGTCATTGAGGGTGACTACTGCCCTGCCCTTTGCGGTTTGCAGGGCGTCCTTAAGTCGGCCGTGGTCGTCCATGGTGTACCTGCAAGCATAGCCGGCGGTGCCGATGTATGGCGGGTCGCAAAAGAAGAGGGTGCCAGGCGAATCATACCGGCCGATCACATCCGCGAAGTCGAGGTTTTCAATGGTTACCCCATCGAGGCGCTCGCGCGCGAGCGCGATCAAGGCCGTAACGTCGGAAAGGCGAAAACTGGCCGGTTGTTTTTTGGCTGTTCCAAAAGATGGCGAGGTGAGGCGGCTCCCGAAGGCGGCCTTAACGATCATCAGGAACCGCGCCGCCTTCTGGATGTCGGTAACGCCGGGCTGCGAAAGAGCGTCGGAGAATTCCTGCCGGGCGTGAGTAAGGTACTGGACCTCGCGGAGAAGTTCGTCCGGATGGTAGCGGAAGACGCGTAGGAGGTTTACCAGCCGAGCATCGGCGTCATTGAGGATTTCGACCTTGGATTTGGGTTTACGGAGGAAGACGGCACAGCCGCCGCAAAACGGCTCGACGTAGGTGGTGTGTTTCGGAAGACGGTCGATTATGACAGCGGCCAGCTTGGATTTTCCACCCATCCATGGAAGGAGGGTGCGGCGTTTTGATTTGATTGCGGTCACGAAAAATAGTGCATTCTCGGTTGCTTATTGGTCGATACATCCAGTGTCGGCGGCCGTGCCGGTTGACGGTTGCTTCCGGCGGGGTGTTATCGCACCCAGGTCGCCGACACTATCGATTCCCATGTGCCGACAGTCGAGAGAATAGACCCACTCACGCTCTCACCCCCACGGACGCTTGGGGCGTCCTGGCTGTCGGCTTTTACTGCGTTTCATCGTCGCGATGGATAACCCTTGTCCCGCTCATCGGTGCTCCCTCCGGATAATGTTTCACCATGAGATTGATGATTTGCCGCAACCCGCCCTGCAAACCGCGAAGCGCCGTGTTGACTTCCGTGGTCGAGGAGGAGTATTTTTCGATCACGTTGATAAATTTATTGTCGAGGGCCTGAAACCGCTCACCTACTTCCTTCCGTTGTTTTTCTTCCGCCTCCCGGTTATCAGCGTCCAGCTTGTCTCGCTTGTGCTCGCGGTGCAAAAGATAGGCGAGAAACAAACCCAAAGGCCCGTTATCAAACAACAGCTTCCAGAAGATGTGAACGGGGTCCGGCGAAGCCGCAGCATTGCCGCCTTCGCCGCCCGCTGCGGCTCAACATATTACGGCGAAGGCAAATAGTACCAATATGATGAATCCGCGCATGACGTCCTTTCGCTTTGTCGTGGCGCATATAAAACATCCCGCAGGCGCGTAGTTGCCGCCCACGGGATGCCGGAGAAGGAGGCGGGGTTAGGTGGCGGGACGGAAGCCGAGAACCTGGCAGAGGCGATTAGCGACCTGCTTGGGGAGTTGGCCGAGGGCGTTGGAATAGATGAATTCCAGCGTTTGACGACGTTCTTCCGATTCCTGCGACAGGCGCATCATGTTTGCGCGAAGGGCATCGGCCTCATCCTGGTAGACCTTCAGGGTGGGTGCGATGGAGCCGCGCAAGAAATTTTCGTTCAGTTGCCCGCCCGGACCAATGAGCGTGCCGCAACTGTTGTTGCCGCTGGCGATGCTGCGGACGATAGTGGCGGTGCGTTCGGCGACAAGATCGTGCTGGATGGTGCTCATGATGATTCCTCTCTCAAAAGGTATTCGAAAACCATACGCCGACGTGGGGCTTGGAAAGGGCCTGCCGGGCGGCGCGTGGGTTGTGCTGGATGAGGGACTCGGCCATTTCGAGGCCGACGTCGCCCAGGCGGGCGCGGGTGCCGGTGTCCGGGTCGTCAATCCACAGGCCCCGGCGATCCCGCCCCGCCTCGCCAGTCAGGCACCGGAGGAAAGAGACGGCGCCAAATCGGGCAAGGGCGGCTGGGATATGGGCAAAGGGTTTTTGGACTGCGCCGCCTCCCCTTTGATTTTTCGGACGATAGCATCGACCCATACCGGCAGGCTGTCTTTGGCAAGCACCTTGAGAAGGTCAAATCCCTCGCAGATAGCGTACTGCTTGCCGCGTTCGATGGCTTGGCGGACTGCCTCCCGGCGCTCGTCCTCGGTAAGCTTACCGTCATCGTTCTTACTCTTAATTACGCGAACATACGTCTCGTACGTCTCCCGGACGCCGCCGGCGAGGCACAGGAGGGCGCGTTCCTTGCGGCTCCCCTTCCACTTTAACCACCCCGCTACAATGGCGACGCCGGTCGTGGTGACCCGCAACCACAACCGCGTCGCAGCATCACTGGTGAGGAGCGACCAGAACCAGTGGGCTTCGGGGGACGCTGGAGTAGCGGTGAAGTCGGCGACGGTAATTGCAGGGATGTCGACTCCAAGAGCCGTACTTATGGAAACCACAAAAATGAGCATGATCACAATAAGAAACATAAATCCTCCTATCAATAAAGGTAGTTTGAAGAGTCAAAAGCCATCCGAATACAAAAGATGCTTATTACTGGATGCATTTCCCATGCCAGCCACATAACGTCCCTGACCATAGGCAATTGATACTATCGCTCTATTTTCAACCGGTGAAATCGTGTAACTGAACCAATTTATTCCATTGAAAGAATAGAAGAATACCGAGTCCCTGGTATCAGGAACCGCAATAAACCTGTCTCCACCGAAGGTCATAGTTGCGAGTGGATGCGAGCCTGGCAGCCTAGTCTTAGTCCAATTTACTCCGTCCGCTGAATAAGCGGCGTCACTGCCAGTTGTCGGAACGGCCGCAAATACACCACTGCCAAATCGCACAAAACTCCAATCACTGGCAGGAAGATTTGTGTAAATGGACCAATTGACGCCGTCGGTTGAGACTGCGACTTTGTTATACCTAGCTGATACC
>JAJQBO010000262.1:2141-58770 GCA_021203245.1 Planctomycetaceae bacterium | reverse complement strand
AGATTGGGAAGTATTAAAAAACTCGTAAATTCATTGTGACGACACACCCTAGAAGACGATGTGTCCGCAGGAAAAATGTTCCTATTGGTGCGGGAAAGGGTGCGGCGATGGTGACAAATACCAAAGGCTGGATAAACAAAAAACCGTAACCCTTTCGGATCACGGCATTTATTATGGCTCCCCCGGCTGGATTCGAACCAGCGACCTGCGGATTAACAGTCCGACGCTCTACCAGCTGAGCTACAGGGGAATATGTCATCGTCCCGCCACAATGCATGAGCAGTGCAGCGAAGGGAACATTCTACACATACCGCTGTCCAAGTCCAGAAAAAACCCTTGTTTCCGCCACAACTCCAGAAAATTCGCCTCTCCGGCAAACACTCCCCCGGCCCATGGAGACACACAGTGGCAGATGGCTGCACTGCAGCGAAAAAAAAATTTGTTTTCTCCCTTGCTATTGGAGCAATGAGACTGTATAAATAGTAATGATTACTAAATATGAAATACTGGCAACAATCTTTTTTTCACTTTTGAGTTTTAGGAGCAAAACATGTCGATGATTAACAAGGAAGTGGGCGATTTCTCGGTTCAGGCCTATCACAACGACGAATTCAAGACCGTCAGCAAAAAGGATATTCTGGGCAAATGGAGCGTCTTCTTCTTCTACCCGGCCGACTTCACCTTTGTCTGCCCCACCGAACTGGAAGACCTGGCCAACAAGTACGACGATTTCAAGGCCGCCGGCTGCGAAATCTATTCAGTCTCCTGCGACACCCACTTTGTCCACAAGGCCTGGCACGACGCCTCCGACACGATTAAAAAGATTAAATACCCCATGCTCGCCGACCCGACCCACGTGCTTGCTAAGGACTTCAAGGTCTATATCAAGGATAGCGGCGTGGCCGAGCGCGGCAGTTTTATCGTCAATCCGGAAGGCAAGATCGTGGCCTACGAAGTGACCGCCGGAAGCGTCGGCCGCAACGCGGACGAACTGTTCCGCCGCGTGCAGGCGAGCCAGTTCGTTGCCGGGCATGACGGCGAAGTCTGTCCAGCCAAGTGGCAGCCGGGCGCGCAGACCCTGAAGCCCAGCCTCGATTTGGTTGGCCAGCTCTAAAATATTTCTCCCTTCTTGCGACCGTCCCGGCCTGTTCGGGACGGTTCGCGCATATCGTGGCTTCCGCATTGGAGACGCTATGGAAGACTTTTACGATGTCGTCATCATCGGCGGCGGGCCGGCCGGCCTCACCGCCGCACTCTATCTCGCCCGCGCCCGCTACCGGGTGGTGGTGGTCGAGAAGGACCACTTCGGCGGCCAGATAACCATCACCCACGAAGTCGTCAACTACCCCGGTGTCGAACGCGCCGCCGGCGGCGATATCACCGAAACGATGCGCCGCCAGGCCCACAACTTCGGCGCCGAATTTCTCCTGGCCGAAGTCGAGTCTCTGGATTGCTCCGGCGACATCAAGACCGTGCGCACCAGCGGCAAGACGCTCCGCTGTTTCGGCGTGTTGGTGGCCACCGGGGCGCATCCGCGTACGGTCGGCTTTGCGGGAGAAATCGAATTCCAGGGACGCGGCGTCGCCTACTGCGCCACCTGCGACGGCGAGTTTTTCACCGGCAAGGAAGTGTTTGTGGTCGGGGGCGGATTCGCCGCCGCCGAGGAGGCGGTTTTCCTGACAAAATACGCCAGCCACGTCACCATCCTTATCCGCAAGGCCGATTTCAGCTGTGCCAAGAGCGCGGCCGATCTGGCGCGGAATCACGAAAAAATCACCGTCCTCTGCAATACCGTCATCGAGGAGGCGACGGGCGATACCGCCCTGCGGGCGCTCCGCTACAGGAACACGCTGACCGGCGAAGTGACCGAATACCGCGCGCCGGACGGCGATACCTTCGGCATTTTCGTGTTCGCGGGCTACGCCCCGGCCACCTCGCTCATCAAGGATATCGCCACCCTGGACGAGCACGGGTACGTCATCGTCGACCGCAACCAGCAGACCAGCGTCGAAGGTCTTTACGCAGCCGGCGACGTCTGCGTCAAAACTCTCCGCCAGGTGGTCACGGCTGTCGCGGACGGGGCGATAGCGGCGACCGAACTCGAGAAATACGCCGGCGTGCTGCAAAAAAAGACCGGCATCCGCCCGGTCATGGCCGAGCCGACCGGCAGGCCCGAGCCGGAGGAACCGCCGCCCGCCGATTCGGACGAACTGTTTACCGCCGATATGCGGGCGCAACTCGCGCCCCTGTTCGACAAAATGGCCAACCCGCTTATCCTGCGGCTCAGCCTGGACGACCGGCCGGTCTCGGCGGAACTGCTGCATTATATGGAGGAGTTGGTCAAACTGACCGACAAGCTGACGGTCGAGGTCGCCCAGGGCGAGGAAAAGGAAGATCCGCTGCCGCCGTGCGTGCGCGTTTTCCGCGCCGATGGCACCGACGCCGGCATCGCCTTCCACGGCGTGCCGGGCGGTCACGAATTCACCTCGTTTGCCCTGGGGCTGTACAATGCGGCCGGGCCGGGCCAACCGCTGGACGCCGAAACGCTGGATGCGATCCGGGCGATTGCCGCCCCGACGGAAATCCAGGTCCTGGTATCGCTCACCTGCACCATGTGCCCCGATACCGTCAAGGCGGCCCAGCGCATGGCGGCGGAGAACCCGAACATCACCGCCGAAGCCTACGACCTCAACCATTTCCCCGATCTCCGCGACCAGTACAAGGTCATGAGCGTGCCATGTGTGGTCGTGAACGGCGAGACGGTTTCTTTTGGGAAGAAGAATGTTAAACAGTTACTGGAGTTGGTTGGCTCGTGAATGTATTGCCTCCACGCAAAAACTGAACCAATGCGGGAATCGTCCGGCTGGACGGTTCCTGCAAACTTTACCAGTTAAAGCAACTCCATCTCCCTCACCCGTCACCCCGGCGTCAAAAACTCGCATCAGGGCAAAAAGCGGGCTGATGGACGTCCGCACG
This sequence comes from Planctomycetaceae bacterium, assembly GCA_021203245.1. Lineage (GTDB taxonomy): Bacteria > Planctomycetota > SZUA-567 > SZUA-567 > SZUA-567 > JAJBSZ01. Next base: position 55,794 of record JAJQBO010000262.1, on the reverse strand, counting down.
CCGGGGTGACGATCGGGGCGGGTGGTTTGTATTTTGTTATACGCAATAAATCCCTTGTCCCGTGGCCTTCCCATGGCTACAACTAATCATCCATGCGGGTGGGGAACTCACCGCGCTGCGGATGACCGATGAATTGGAGAACCGAGATGGCGTCAACCCCCAAACGGCCATGGTATGCCGAGGGCCTGCATTTTCAATGCCAGGGATGCGGCGATTGCTGCCGGGGACCGGGGGGTTATGTCTGGGTGACGATGCAGGAGGCACAGGATATCGCCGCCGCCATTTCGATGGACTTTGACCGCTTCGCCGCCACCATGCTGCGGCAGACGCCGTCCGGGCTGGCCATTGTCGACGGCGCCCACGGCGATTGTCCCCTTCTCGACGCGAACGGCGGCTGCCGCGTCTATCACCAGCGCCCGGTGCAGTGCCGCACCTGGCCGTGGTGGGATGAAAACCTCGCCTCGCCGGACCGCTGGCAGGATGCCGCCACCCGCTGTTCAGGCATGAACAAGGGCCCCGCCCATTCGCTGCTCGTGATTGAAAGCGAACGGGCCAAGGAATTTTAGTGCCGTATTTTTCCCACGACGACATCGCCCAAATCGGTACGCCCTCCGGTCCGTCGCCGGTGGGCGCGCTGCGGCTGTCGGGCGACAACGCCTTAGCCATTCTGGCGCAGGTGAGCGACGTGGCTGTCACCGCCGGAACCGATTCGCCCTCACGGCGCGTAGTCGATGGAGTGATGCGCATTCCGCTCGCCGGTGATGTCGTGCCGTGTCCGGCGCGCTTCCTGGTCATGCCCGCTCCCGCCACCTATACCCGTGAACCCATGGCGGAAATCCACCTGCCCGGATCGCCGCCGCTCCTGCGCGCGGCCCTGACCGCCCTCGTCGACGCCGGGGCGCGGCCGGCCGCACCGGGCGAGTTCACGTTCCGGGCGTTCCGCAACGGCCGCATCGGCCTTGGCCAGGCCGAGGCGGTGGAACGATTGATCCGGTCGACCACCGAGGCCGAGCGCCGTCAGGCCCTGTCGCGCCTCGGCGACCGTGACGGTGCGGCTATCCGCCGCTGGCGGGACGACCTCTTCGACATCGCCGCGCGAGTCGAGGCGGTTCTGGATTTTGCCGACGAAGAACTGGAACCCGGCATCGAAGCCGACCTCGCCAGGCTTGCGCAGCAGCTTGCCGCCTCGGCCGCCGGACGCGCCGAACGCGGTCCGGAACGGGCCGGCCGCCGCATCGCCCTCGCCGGTCTGACCAACGCGGGCAAAAGTTCCCTCTTTAACGCCCTGCTGGGCGAGGATGCGGTGCTTGTGTCGGAGGACGCGTCCACGACCAGGGACAGCATCCGTCGTCGCGTGGTTTTCGACACTGTCGAGGTGGAATTGAGCGACAATCCGGGCTTTGATCCCGATACCGCCGGCCAGGGCGGCGACGCGGCCGCCCGCGGCGGCACGGCGACGGGCGGCGACGACATCGTCCTCTGGGTGGTGGACGCATCGCGCCATCTCGACGCGCAGGATGTGGCGTTCGCCTCTTCGCTGACGGGCGGCGTCCTTCTCGTTCTCAATAAATCCGATCTGCGGACCAGGACCGAGGCCCGCCAGGCGGCATCGTTGCTGGACGGCGCCGAAGCGACCCTTCTCGGCGACATCGCCGTCAGCGCCGCGACCGGAGACGGCATCGCGGCCCTGCGAAGCGAAATCGCCCGGCTGGCGGCGTCCCTGTCCGGCGACGGCGGCTGGAACCGCCGGGAACTTCTTGAACTGGCCGCGGCGCGGGAATGCTGCCGCCGGGCCGCGGAAGAACTTGCGCACGGCGGCAGGCTAGAATTGGCGGCGGAGGAACTTCGCCACGGGGTGCTCAGCTTTTCCCGCATGATGGGCGAAGGCTATGCCGAGGAAGCGCTTGGGCGAATTTTCTCCCGCTTTTGCATAGGAAAATAACCATGGCTGGTGAGGTGGCGGTGGAATTGTACGCAGACGGCGCGTGTTCGGGCAACCCCGGACCCGGCGGGTGGGGCACCATCCTCCGCTGCCGGGAGCAGAATTTGATTAAGCGCATGTCTGGCGCGGGAAAAAACACCACCAACAACCGCATGGAACTGACCGCGGTCATCGAGGGCTTCAAGGCGTTGAAAATGCCGTGCCGGGTGGTGGTGACGACCGACAGCCGCTATGTGGTCGACGCGTTCGCCAAGGGATGGCTGAAAAACTGGCAGAAAAACGGCTGGCGCACCGCGTCTAAACAGCCGGTGAAGAACGAGGATCTCTGGCGCGCCCTCATGGACGCGATGCAACCGCACCAGGTGCGCTGGCAATGGATTCGCGGCCACGCCGGCCATCCGGAAAACGAGATGGCCGACCAGTTGGCGGTGGCGGCCCGGATGAAGATAGCCTGAGGCACCCGGCGGGCGGGTCAGGCACTTGCCTTTTTCTGTCCAAATCAGCACAATGGGTGCATACCCGGGCAGCTTGCCTGCCCCAACACAAAGGAACACTATGCCAGGCATACGGGTTAAAAACGGGCCTAGCCAGGGACAGACGTTTCCCATCACCGAAAAGCCCCTGATCATCGGCAGGGACGAAGTCTGCGACCTTGCCCTCCAGGACAAGGGCGCGTCGCGCCAGCATGCCGAGATCTTCAAGATCGGCGACATGTGCTTTATCCGCGATCTTGAATCGAAAAACGGCACCTTCGTCAACGACAACCGCATCACCGAAGAGATGCTCCGCGACGGCGATCGCGTCCAGATAGGCGGCACCATCATCGTCTTCGAACCGCTGGCCGGCGGCCGCGCCGAGGACGAACTCGACTTTTCCGAGGATGAACTCAAGGCATTCTACGAATTGCGGCTCGAAGACCTGACCGCCGTCAATGTCGGCGAAGGCGACGTGTCGTCGGAAATTCACCTGCGCGCCCTCTACCGGCTTTCCAGGCTGGTGGCGAGCGAGGACGTCGAGGACGAACTGGTCAAAAAAGCCCTCGCCTTCATCACCGAGACCCTCCGCGCCGACGGCGCCTACCTGTTCGGCCGCGATCCGCAAAAGGGCGGCATTGTCACGCTCGGGTCGCATGTCCCGAAGGGCGGGCGTTCGGGCCAGTTGTCCCGCACCATTATCCGCAAGGTCCTGCAGGACAAGCGGGCGCTCCTGGTTACGGACGCGATGCGGGACGACCGCTTCTCGTCCAACGAATCGGTGATGCGTCACAACATCCACGCGGTGATCTGCGCCCCGATGCCGCTGTACGAAGGGGTGGAGGCGGCGTTGTACATCGCCGGCGACGACCCCGCCATCTCCTTTACCGAGCAGGAACTGGAACTCGTGGCGGCGATGGCCGACCAGATGGGCCTGGCCCTGGCGCATATCGCCTCCAAGCTGCGGCGGCGCGAATACATGCTTTCGGCGGTGCAGATGCTGCTGCGGGCGGCCGACGTCAACCGTCCCGGCATCATGAAAAAGAACGAGCGCCTCGCCGGCTATATGCGCGCCATCGGCCGGGCCCTGCAGCTTGGCCCGTCGGTTCTGGAAAAACTCCAGCTCACCGGCATGCTCCACAACTATTCCGACATGGTCGGCGACACCACCGGCCGCTCGCCGGAGGAACGCGTCGCCGAAACGGTCGATTTGATGGCGCAGGAGACGTTCTTCCCCGAAATAGAGGACATGATAGCCTACCAGCTTGAGCGCTACGACGGCACCGGCCCCAAGGGCCTGCTCGGCACCGAACTGCCGCTCGGGGTGCGCATCTTCCAGGCCGCGCACGACCTTGCCGCCGCCACCGAGGCCGACGACAGCAAGGACGCGCTGTCCGCAAAGGTGCTGGAAATGACCCGTGGAGCCGGCAAGGTCTACGACGCCGAAATCGTCAAGGCGGTCAGCGAGGCCGAACGGGCGGGCACGCTGGCGATGACCCTGGAGGAACAATGGCGCCAGGCGCGGTCGTCGCGGATGAGCGCTTTCCTCCACGACGAGGAAGCGGGCGTGTAGCACGCGCCGGGTCGAGGGAAACGGCCGTCTCGAACGGAGAAAGGGCGGTGCGGCATGCCCGAGTGGATTGAATGCGAGTTGGCGCAAATCCTGCTGATGACTGACAGCATTTCCAGTCCGCAGGTGATTGTTTTGCGGGAAATCGAGGGTGCCGGGCGCTCGTTCATGGTGCATATCGGCCTATTCGAGGCCCTGGCCATCAACCGCCAGATCCACGGCGAAGCCATGCCCCGCCCGTTGACGCACGACCTCCTCATGACTATGATGACCGCCCTCGGCGGCAGGCTGACGCGGGTGGCGATTTCCGACCTGGTCGAGGACCAGGACGGCAACGGCACCTTTTACGGATTTCTGGTGGTGGAACGGGACGGCGGCGAGGTGGTTATCGACTGCCGCCCGTCCGACGCCATCGCCATGGCGACGCGGGCCGAGTGCCCGATTTTCGTCGCCAAGGAGGTCATCGACAAGGTAACGCTGACGTAACCGGTAACCGGCACCAACCGGGCACAACCGAACACACCATTCTCCGGAGAGATGGCCGAGTGGTCGAAAGCGGCGGTCTTGAAAACCGCTGAGGTGCAAGCCTCCGGGGGTTCGAATCCCTCTCTCTCCGCCAAATATTCGTTTAGGCAAACCCGCCACTGGATGTTAATCCTTGGCGGGTTTAACTTTACAAGAATTGAATGTTCTTTGTGGTTCATCCCGGCACCTTGACAAACGCTGCTTTTGATGGTATCATGCGGGGTATGAAAATGCCTTGCGAAAGGATACCATCAAATGAGACTCACCGATAGAGCTATCATCAACATAAAGCCATCCGACAAGCTGGAAAAGTATTACGACGGCGCCGGCCTGCATCTCGCCGTATTGCCGAGCGGGGTCAAGTCATGGCGCTATTCATACCGCTTTAGAAGTAAGCAAAAATTGCTGACCATCGGCGAGTATCCCGTCATCTCGCTTAAAAAAGCCAGGGAAAAGCTGGCGGATGCGAAAAGGCTGCTCGCCGATGGCATCGACCCGGCCGAACACAAGCAAAGTATGAAGCGGATGGATACGGAAGCCGTCGAGAATAGCTTCGAGATGGTCGCAAAGGAATGGCATTTGAAGTACCGCGACACATGGACGCCGAAGCATGGCGATGATATTTGGGGTCGGCTTTACAAGAACGTACTGGTGCATATGGGAAGCGAGTCGATTGGAACCATCAAGCCATGGGATCTACTGAAAGTCTTGCGGCGTATCGAGGCGCGAGGAGCGCTGGAGCAGGCGCATCGGGTCATGCAGATTTGCGGCAACGTGTTTCGTTATGCGGTGGCCACCGGTCGGGCTGAACGGGATATTACTTCCGACCTACGCGGCGCCATCCCACCGAAGCGAGTGAAACATCACGCTAGCCTAACCGAGCCGAAGCAGGTCGGGCAATTACTCCGAGTCATCCAGGAATACAAAGGCAACCTGGTTGTTGCCTGTGCCCTGCAGTTGTCGCCCTTGGTTTTTTGCGGCCTGGCGAGCTGCGGTGTGCCGAGTGGAGCGAGATTGATTTCGACGGCGCGGAGTGGCGCATTCCCGCTGAACGCATGAAAATGAAAGAAAAGCATATTGTTCCGCTGGCGCGGCAATCTTTGGGGATTCTATCGAAGCTGCGGGAGATCAGCGGGCATTGCAAATATCTGTTTCCGAGTATGCGGACCGATACCCGCCCCATGAGCGACAACACCGTGAACGCGGCGCTGCGGCGGTTGGGGTACAGCAAAGGGGAAATGACGGCGCACGGCTTCCGCTCGATGGCGTCGACACTCTTGAACGAATTGGGCTGGAAAGCCGATGCCATCGAACGGCAGTTGGCGCACGGTGAGCGAAACAAAATACGAGCCGCCTATAATTTCGCGGAATTCCTTCCGGAAAGGCGGCTCATGGTGCAGGCGTGGGCAGATTATCTCGACGGATTGCGTGCCGACACCGGCCAGCGCGCTTCTTGATGTTACACACTATTCTTTGGACGCATTTTCAACATTGAACTTTGCGATAACGGCGCGTATGTCTTCAACCCGCCAGGCAGAAGTGCGCGGCCCTAGCTTGATGGGAGCGGGGTATTTGCCGTCCCGGATTCCCAAGTAAAAGGCGGTCTTGCCGACGCCGAGGACTCGGAGCACTACCGGCAGGCGGACAAAGCCTTCCGGAGGCAAAATGGGGTCGTACTTGTTGTAGGTCACGGTATTCTCCTTCTTCGCTGTTTTTCAAAATGGCTGTTGAATGGCGGCTTTTGCGCCCTTTATTGCGTTCCGCTTCCAGGCCGCCGATTACCGGCGGTCTTTTTTCTTCCCGGACATCCCGCCGCGATCCAGTCGAGCAATTCGATTTTTCGCCAGCGGAGTAGCTTGCCGAGGTGCACTGGCAGCGGAGTCTTGCCAGCCGCGTTCAGCTTGTAAAACATCGACGCGCTGATCATGCAGAGCCGGGCAGCCTCATTGACATCAACAAGACCGTTTTCAGTGCCGACGCTTGCCGGTTGCTCCTCCGCTCGCCGCCCTTGCGGCGGACGGTTTTGTTGGTTATTCGCCATACGCTTTCCTTCCAAAAATCACACAATCAATACCCTCCTCAAAAATCTCACCGCGTAATCCTCCCCGCCTTGCCTTTGCGGCGATCCAGCTCCAGCGCGATGACCGGGCCGCTCATTCTTCCCGCCCAGCGGCTTTTGCCGCCGTCCTTCGTTTTTTCGTGATCCATCATCACCTCGACAAACAACTGCCGCGCCGCTTCGGTGGGTGAATGCTGCGGCTGGCCATTTTTCGGAAGCAGACCGGCGACGGTCATGCCGACGGGGTCGGCGTCCTCCACGTCCAGGAGGGTTTTGCCGTTGCGGTCGCGGTAAATAGCGTGGATCTTGTCCAAAAACAACATTGTCCACCGCGACGGCGTGGTGCGGCAGTGCCTCACCCGCTCGTAAAAACTTTCCAAGGTGATGATGGTATGGGTGACGAGGAGCGGTAGGAATGCTTCGTAGACTTCTTTGTGCGGCAGACCATCGCCGGTGAGTTCCGCCTGGGTAGCGACAAAGCCCTTCACCCGCTTGCCCTCCGAACGATTATGAAGAATGCCCTGTTCGCCCTGGTTCGCTTCGTTTTCTCCCAAGCCCTCTTTAGGGCTTTCTCCTTTCTTTTTATCTAGGGCATATGGGTTAAGGGTTATTTGTTTAGGGTTAGGGTTTAGGGTTAAGGGTAGTCGTTTTTGACATCCCGATGACATCCCATCCGCATCCTCTTCGCATCCTTCCTCATCGTCGTTATCCGTGCCTCGTCCGTATTGCCTCCCGTGTTTGGTCCATATTTCCACCAAGCGACCACGATTACTCGTCTTGTATTTGGCGTAAAGCAGCTTGCCGACGTAATCCAGCCAGTCGTGAATAAGCCAGCCATCCAGCCATCTGTCCAGCCGCAGCACCTCGATAAACCGCTCCGGCTCGAACGGCACCTCGGCGAGTGCACCGACAAAGCGGATGGAAGCAGTGTCGTCTCCACGCCACAGATCGCCGTCCTCGGCGAATTCAAGCGCCCCCAGCCATAGACTCAGTATCAATCCACGCATATAGGCGTTGGGAATGTCCAACAGCTTGGCGCTGGAGAGCACCTTATAGTGGTTGCGCATTTGGATGCGGACTTCCAGCCAGGCACCGGCGTTTCCGCTTTTCCGATTCGACATGCCGCAAAACCTCCCTCCGCGCGCGTGTTAAAAATCCAATCCGACCATAAGGAGTTACAGGAAACTCCGCCCACCCGGCTAGCGATTCTTGCCGTAACCATTTGTGATAACAGGAGGTAAAAATATCCAAACCGCACCGTTTTTCCGGCGACGGTTGATTATTCCCACCATTCTTCCATCTCGTGGGTTGCTGTGAAGCATATCACCGCGTGTACAATAATAATTATCGTCTTTTTTTTGCGCGTATAGTCAGCGTATTTTTAATTTTCTTGTAGGTTACGCGCGTATACTGCTATAACTCTCGCCATGTTTTGGTTTATCTTTTAATTCGCACCACTGGCGAGGCAGGTTATGGAACAGCACAGCAGCAAATCGGCACGGCTGAAAATCACCAGGACCGTGGTCGCCTCTCCCGCCCATTCGGTGGCCGAGAGCGGGATTACCGAGCCGCATCCCTTTATTGAAATCACTGGTAGGGAGGACAGCAAGACTGTTTTCCACAAGCGGATCAACAGCCTGGAAGACGTGACCGACGCCGAGGTGCAGAAGTTGCTGGGTATTGCCCGGCGCCTGCCCGCCGTTGCGTTCGACGCGCTGTTCGATGCCGACACCATCGAACTGATGCTGAACCCTGACGGGAAGCTGTTTCAGGAAAAACTGGGCGGCGGCATGACCCATATCTGCGATATGCGCGAATCGGAAGCGGACGAATTCATACGCAAAATCGCCGGGTATCTGAAACAGGTGGTGACGCGGGACAACCCGATACTGGAAGGTGTGTTGCCGCTGGACGATTCCCGTTTCGCCGGGCAGATTCCGCCTGTCGTCTCCCACCCCGCTTTCGCCATCCGAAAACGCGCGGTCAAGGTATTCACTCTCGACGACTATGTCGCCGGCGGAATCATGACCCAAGCGCAATGCGATGTTATCCGTGCCGCCATAAATGAGCGGCAGAACATCATCATCGGCGGCACCGGCACGGGCAAAACCACCCTCGGCAACGCCGTTCTCCATGAGATCACCGTATCCGAGCCGGACAGCCGGCAAATCATTATCGAGGATACGGCGGAACTCAATTCCACCGCTGTCAACAAGGTCAATTTCCAGACCACCTCCACCTGCACCATGACCGAACTCATCAAGACCACGCTGCGGATGCGGCCGGACCGGGTAATTGTCGGCGAGGTGCGCGGGCGCGAGGCGTTCGACCTTATCCAGGTTTGGAACACCGGCCATCCCGGCGGACTTTGCACGCTCCACGCCAACGACTGCGTTTCGGGTTTGAGGCGTTTGAAATCCCTTATCAGTCAACATCCCTTTGCGCCGCGAGACATCGAGCCGGACATCGCCCTGGCCGTCAACCTGATGGTCAACATCGTGAAAACGGGTGATGGGAGGAGGATCGGCGGCATCGTAGCGGTTCGGGAGTTTGACTCCACCTATCCGGAAAACAACGGCTATCGCCTGGCAACGTTGTAGGCGGCGGGGAGCGTCCCGGCCGGACGGGAGCGTTTTTCCGGCAGCGGCAAAGAAGCAGTTGTTTGGCTGAAAGGACGGATTGGAGCCGCCGCCCGGCGGCGTCCGTCCTTTGTCCGTGTCCACGGTTCGCGGGCATATGGTTCGCGAGCCGTGGCCGGACACTTTTCATTTCTGCGGGAGAAATGAGATGAACAAAAACTACCTTGGCGTATTGCTCCTTGTCTTTGTTGTATGCCTCGCCGCCGCTCCGGACGCGTTCGCCGGTCCCGGGACAGGTGGAAAACTTCCGTACGAGTCGTGGTTGAACTCGGTAAGGGCTTCTGCCACAGGCCCTGTCGCGTATGCGTTTGGCATTATCGGCATCGTCGTCGCGGGCGGCATTCTCATCTTTGGCGGTGATCTGAACGGGTTTTTCCGCTCCATGCTCGTGGTCGTTTTAGTGATGGCGCTCCTGGTCACTGCCAACACCATCATGACCGACTTGTTTGAAACCAGCGCGGAGATTGCGGCGATGCCTGTACCGGCATTGAATGGCGGCGTTATATGAACATCGATCCTCTGGAGAGCGTCCCGATTCACCGGGCGATGACGCGCAGCAATTTGTTCCTCGGCGGCGACCGCGAGATGGTGATGTTTTCCGGCCTCATCGCCGGGACCATGATTTTTTACGCATTCGAGTGGAAGTCTGCGGTGGTGGGCATTCTCTTCTGGTCCTTCGCCATCTTTGTGTTGCGGCTTATGGCGAAACACGATCCAAAGCTGCGTGCCGTATTTATGCGTCACCGCCTCTACAAGCCTTATTACCCTCCCATGTCCACGCCCTGGCGCGTCAACACCGAGAGCCAAGGCAAGCAATACCGCGATCCCTGGAGAATCATATGATGGAAGCCGTAGATGCTGTGCTTTTTGAACTCGGCCGCGTACCGCTCTACGCGGTTATGATGGCGTTTTGCGGGTTGGGAATGGTCCTTGTCATTGTCCTGTTGAAGCAGACACGTCAAGGCGGGTCCAGCCTCAAGCGGCACCGCTCGGGTAATCCCGGCGTCGCCGACTTGCTCAACTGGGCGGCTGTCATCGACGACGGCGTAATCATCAACAAAAACGGTTCCCTGATGGCTGCGTGGCTGTATCGCGGTGGCGACAACGCCAGCGCCACCAATGGGGAGCGGAACGCGGTTTCACGTTTTATCAACGCGGCGCTGAATCAACTGGGGAGCGGGTGGATGATCCATGTCGATGCTATACGCCGGCCCTGTCCGGCGTATAGCGACCCGGCCTTTTCTCACTTTCCCGATCCGGTGTCGAAAGCGATTGACGACGAGCGCCGCGCCTTTTTCTCCTCGATGAATACCCTGTATGAAGGCTGCTTCGTCCTTACGGCGACCTACTTCCCGCCACTTCTCGCCCAGGCCAAGTTTGTCGAATTGATGTTCGACGATCCGGACGGCAAGGCAAACAGTCTGACCGAACGCGGCGCGAAGATCGTCGAAGACTTCAAGCGGGACATCAACAATCTGCAAGGCAGGCTGTCGTCGGCTGTGTCATTGGAGCGGCTGCGCTGTCATCGTTTCGAAGACGAGTTCAAATGCGAGAACGCCCACGATGATTTTCTGCGATGGCTCCACTTCTGCCTGACCGGCGACAACCAGCCGATTTACCTGCCGAAAAACCCGTCGTACATCGATTGCCTGGTCGGCGGCCAGGATATGACCGGCGGCATGATACCGCTTATCGGCAACAAGTATGCCATGGTGGTGGGTATAGACAATTTCCCCTTCGAGTCGTCGCCGGGACTTCTGGCCCGCCTCTCCGAATTACCGGTGGAGTACCGCTGGAATACCCGTTTCATCTTTATGGATTCCCACGAGTCTGTCGCCCTTATCAACAAGTACAAGCGCAAATGGAAGCAGAAGATTCGCGGCTTCAAGGACCAGGTGCTACGGACAAACAGCGGCTCCATCGACCACGACGCCAAAGCCACGTACGACGATTGCGAAATGGCATTGATGGAAGTGAACAGCGGCGTGGTGGCGATGGGGCTGTACACATCGAACGTCGTCCTGATGGGCGAGGACTTGGAGACGGTCAAAACCAGTGCCGGCTTTATTCAAAAAACGCTGGGCGCCATGGGCTTTCCTGCCCGCATCGAGGATGTGAACACCATGGACGCATTCTTCGGCACCTTGCCGGGACATGGCGTTGAAAACGTCCGCCGCGCCGTTATGAATACTCGTCACGTCGCCGACCTCATGCCGACAAGCTCCATCTGGACCGGTCGGGAGATGGCGCCGTGCGACTTATACCCGCCGATGTCGCCGGCCTTGATGTACTGTGTTACCACCGGCGCAACGCCGTTTCGCCTCAACACCCATGTCCGCGATCTTGGCCACACTCTGATACTCGGCCCGACCGGCGCCGGCAAATCGACACTTCTCACCACCCTGACGGCGCAATTCCTCCGCTACGACGGCATGACCATCTACGCATTCGACAAGGGCCAAAGCATGTATACGTTGTGCAAGGCTGTCGGCGGCGATCACTACAACGTCGGCGAGGAGGAGGAACGGGACACGGCGGGACGGGTGCGGGCAAAATTCGCGTTTTGTCCGCTGCAATGGCTGCACAGTAAGTCGGACCTTGCCTGGGCGTGTTCGTGGATAGAAACGCTTATCGCCTTGAACGGCGTGGAAATCACGCCGAAGCAACGCAATGAAATCGCAAGGCGCATGGAAGTGTTTTTCCGCTCCGGCGAGCGGACGCTTCTTTCCTTTGTTACCGGCCTCATGACGAGGCCATGTCGGCCGCATTGGAGATGTATACCCGTGAGGGCATGTACGGCTACATGCTGGACGCCGACGAGGACAGCCTGAACCTGAAGGATGACGGCGGTCTGACCGTATTCGAGTTGGAAGACTTGATGGCGATGGGTGACGCCAAGATCGTCCTGCCGGTTCTCCTGTACTTGTTCCGCCGTATCGAACGTTCACTCCACGGCCAACCCGCCGTTATCGTGATGGACGAAGCCTGGCTTTTACTTGCCCACCCCGCTTTCAGCGCCAAGATTCGCGAGTGGCTGAAAGTCATGCGGAAGAACAACTGCGCCGTCGTCATGGCGACGCAATCCCTCTCCGATGTGATGAACTCGGACATTCTCGATGTAATCTGCGAATCCACCGCGTCGAAGATATTCCTCCCCAATCCCCATGCCAAGTCGGCCGACACCGCCGACGTGTATCGGCGCATGGGGCTGAACACCAGGCAAATAGACATCGTCGCCAACGCCGTGCCGAAGCGCCAGTATTACTACACCTCGGAAGAAGGGAACCGCCTTTTCGAATTGGCGCTTGGCCCGTTGCAACTTGCCCTCCTCGCCGTCTCCGACAAGGACTCTCTCGCCAAAGTGAAGCAACTTGAACAAAAGCACGGCGACAAATGGCTGGCCGAATGGCTTGTCCAGCGAGGCGTGAGTCCATCCGTCATTCAATCTATACAGAAAGGTCAGGCATGAAGCTTCTTGATCTGTTCCGGGGCGGCAATACGGAAGAAAAGGCCCTGGACGATAATCCATATCTAAACGCCCGCCGCACACTGAACGAAGCCAACGGCGCCCTGATTCAATCCCGCCATATCTGGCAGGCGACGGCGCTGTTGGCGTTGATGCTCGCCATCGGCGCGGTCGGTGGCGTCATTTACATAGGCAGTCAGAGCATGTTCGTTCCCTATGTCGTTGAAGTCGACAAGCTGGGCCAGGCGGCGGCGGTGGGACGCGCCGACCGGGCTTCCGTCGTGGACGAGCGGGTGGTCCACGCCACGCTGGCGTCGTTTGTTCACGATCTCCGCATGGTGTCTTTTGACCGCACGGTGCAGAACGACGCTATTTGGCGTGTGTTCGCCTTGCTACAGTCCGGCGATCCCGCCACCAACAAAATAACCGAGTTTATGAAAGACCCGAACACCAGCCCCACCCAACGGGCGGCGGAGAATTCCGTCGGCGTGGAAATATCGTCGGTCCTGCGGCAGACGGAGGAGACATGGGAAATCAACTGGCTGGAGCGGGTGTGGAACCGCCAGGGCGTGCGTATGGAGCAGTACCGGATGCGCGGCCTCGCCACCGTGTATTTTGTCCCGCCCACGACCGCGACCACGGAGGAGGAAATACGCCGCAATCCCCTGGGGATGTATGTGCGCGACTTCACCTGGTCCCGAGTCATTGAGTAACCCGCAATTTGGAGAAGGAGAACAACCGTGAGATTCATTTGTCTGTTCGTGGTGGTGGCGTTGCTTTGTGGGACGCTTGTCGCCGCCGATACACCCGACGCATTGCTTGAGGATTTGTATTTCTCTTCTGACAGCGTGCAACTCACCGCCAAGGAGATGAACGCTCTTGCCATCGCCAAGACTTGGCAACAAGGCGGTGTGATGACGGAAAACCCGGTGGTCGGGCCGGACGGTTCTATTGAATTCCTGTTCGGGGCCGAGCAGCCGTCCGTGGTTTGCGCCGTCATGCAGATTACCGATATCGAACTCGAACGCGGCGAAAACGTCACCAGCGTCAACCTGGGCGATTCGGTGCGCTGGCAAGTACAGCCGGCCGTGTCCGGCGGCAATGTGACCCATATCCTTGTCCGGCCGAAACAGGTGGGGCTTGAAACATCGATGGTCGTCACGACCGATAGACGCACCTACCATATCCGGCTTCGCTCGCACCGAAGCGAGTATATGCCCCGCGTCAAATTCTTCTACATCGAGGACGCGTTGAACAAGTGGGCGGCAATCAAGACGAATGCGGCGGCGAAGCGCGAAGCCGCGACCATCCCCGAAACCAACGAATACCTTGGCGATTTGGACTTCGAGTATTCCGTCACCGGCAAGGCGTCGTGGAAGCCGGTGCGCGTCTACAACGACGGCACGAAAACCATCCTCGAAATGCCCGACACTCTGCGCCAGAAGGAAGCGCCCACCCTGCTCGTCGTCAGGCGGGAAGGTCGAATATTGAAAAAGAACGAACAGGTAATGGTCAATTACCGTGTCCAGCGCGGGCGCTACATTGTGGACGCAGTTTTCGACCAGGCGGTGCTTGTCGTCGGCGTCGGCGGGAACCAGGAGCGGGTGGTCATTACCCGGACACCCAAAAAGAGGGGGAAATAACCATGCGACAATACTTTTACAGTATCACTTTCGCAGCGCTGCTCGCCGTCGCCGTATTAAGCGGCTGCGGGGACCGTCCAGGAAACTACGGCAATTTCGCCGAAGTCGATTCTGTCGAGCTGGTGCGGGACGCATTGGCGGCGATGCAGGCGAATTACCCGCCCGCGAAAACCCGTATCGCCTTGATCCAGGACACATCGGATGCTTTCGGTTCCCCGCTCGTGGAATCCATGCGGGAAGCCGGCTACGCCGTAGCCGAATACGCCGGCCCAGCCAAGGGCGATAAATATATCGCCATTGTGGAGAAGCCGGACGGACTGGCATTCGCCTACGTACTTGACCGCATTGGCCCTGACGAACTCCGCGTCTCGCTCCACATTGGCACGGAGACATTGAGCCGCATGTACAGGGTGCGGATGTCCGGGGATGCGCCGCAGTTTATCCCCCAGGGCTTCTGGACCCATAAACAGGGAGGATAAGTCATGAGGGAACAGGATAAACTCTCGCCCGAGGCCTCCCCAAAAATCATGGAAGTGAAGACCAAGCGCGCCCGGCGCATCAACAACTGGCCGGTGTTTATCGCTTTCGTGGTGTTTGGGGTGATATCACTCACCCTCGGCCTGGTCGTGGTGAGCCGGAGCAACAGGGCGAAAGCGGAGATCGGCCAGACCATAGTGAAGAAGTCGGACGCTTTCGCGAAAGAGTTAACCAGCCAAGCCGAAGCCGGCTTGGTCAACCAGCCGCAGCCGGTCGCTCCTTCGCCCAAGGCGGAATCGCCAGCGGATGCAAATAAGGAACCGGAACAGGCTCGGGAACCGTCTCCGCCGGAGATCCCAAACATACCCGATGCCAAGGCCCAGACACAGCCCCGCATGACGGACGAGGCGCGGAAGATGCGGGAAAAGCACTGGCGGCAGGTGGAGGCGGCGATAGACGGACCCATCAAAGCGCAAATTGACGAGGTGAAAACAACGCCACGCGCCATCGGCGCGGAAATCGCCGAGGTGGAACGTCAGCTTGCCGCATTGGGAAACAGTGAGGGCCAGACCTACGCCGAACGGTTTGCCGCGATCCGCGCGTCCCTCGATGGCGGCGGGGAAGCCGACTATAGCCGCTGTGGCGACTTGTCCCGCATGAACCAGTTCGGCGGTGCGACGGATTGGACGAATCCGGCGCGGGTCGAATCGCCGTCCACCATGCACATTATCCGTACCGGATCGGTAATCCCGGGCACGTTGATAAGCGGCATCAATTCCGATCTGCCGGGGCAGATTGTGGGACAGGTGGCGCAGGATGTGTATGACACGCCGACAGGCAGCCACCTTCTTATTCCGCAGGGTTCGCGCCTGGTCGGCGAGTATTCGTCGGATGTGCAGTACGGGCAATCGCGGGTGTTCGCGGTGTGGCAGCGTATCATTTTCCCGGACGGCAAGGCGCTCGACCTCGGCGCCATGCCCGGCGGTTCCGGCGCCGGGTATTCCGGCTTCCGCGACCGCGTCAACAATCACTACGTCCGCATTTTCGGCAGCGCCATCATGATGTCCGGTATTCTCGCCGGCGTCTCCATGACACAAAACAACCAGAACTACGACGACGGGAGCAACCGGCAACGCATGTCAGACGCCATGTCGGAGGCGCTGGGCCAGCAGCTTGGCGGCGTTATGGCCGAGATGTTGCAGAAGAATATGAACATCGCCCCGACGCTGGAAATACGTCCCGGCTACCGTTTCAACGTCATGCTGGTGAAAGACCTGGTTTTTTCCGGACCCTATGCCGGGTTCGATTACGCCTATCAGCAATGACCGGCACATAGACGGTACATGAAGAACAGCACGCGAAAGCGACACCAATGTCTCTCTACAGAATCCTGGTCCTGGGCGTCACGTTCTTCATGGTTGGGCTATGCCCACGGGTTCCTATGGCTTTGGCTGTGTTTACCCTGGGCGTAGCCATTTATTTACTCCTCTGGCTGTGGGATGTAATCGGCCGGAAAAAGCGATAGCGGTTCAGAACAATATCCAGCCAAATGGCATTCATTCCAATGGAGGCAACCTATGAAAAAGTATCTTCTCTTGGCTATTCTCGCCCTCGGGTGTTGTATCGAAAACAGCTATGCCCTGGCAGTCTTTGACGGCAGCAACCTGGCGCAAAACATCGTCGCGGCCCGCGAGGCCATCACGCAAACGCGACAGCAGATTCAACAGTTGCAGACGCAATTAAACCAGTACAAGCGGATGCTCCAGGACGCGACCAATCCAGGCAACTGGAATTGGGGTGACATTCAAGACACTCTCAACCAACTCAAATATACCATGGGGTCGCTTAACAAGGTCGCCGGGACGGCTGGCGGTATAAATCAGTACCTCGATTCCTTCGGCAGCCACGATAAGTATAGCGGCGGCGCGAATTATGGTTCGGGGAGTTTCGCACTGTATGCGGGCGACCTGGCGGGCGCCAATCTGCAAAAGGAATCGGCCGACGATTTGCTTAAGTTGGTTCAGGAGCAACAGGAGGCGATGAATAATTACTCCGATGAGTTGGAACGGCTCAAAGGCCAATCGTCCGGCGCGGAGGGACAGCAGGAGGCGATTCAGGCTGGTAACCAAATGCTGAGTATGCAGATTTAGCTTCTCTCCCAGATTCATACGCTCCTTATGGCGCAAAACACCATGATGGCGGCGCAGATTGAAACGATAATTAACCGCGAAGCGCAACAACGAATGGGAACCGCTATCAAAATGGGCGAGACAGATTTCTCCCGCACCGAAACGTCCCGCGGCGGCAAGTCATATCGGCAATTTTAGGCCGTGTCGGCCAGACAGTCCCTGCATATATCCGCAGAAGATAAAACGCGCTGCTGGCGCATAAAGCCGTAGGTCGGTATTTTTCACAGGAGGTTTTTTATGGCACGCGCCATTTTGCTTTGCGTATTACTCTGCGTGGTTGTCCCCGCCGTCGCCGCTCCCGCCAGGGCGGCGGCGGCGGAAAAGATTCTCGACGCCACCATTGATCGTTACATGGAGGAGGCGGCGCGGTGGGAGCCGCGCATCAAACAAGCGGCGAAAACCGTGTTCTGGATACTGGCGACCATCAGCATGGTGTTTACCTTCGCTTTCATGTTCGCCAAGGGCAACACCGGCTTGGGCGATTTCTTCGGCGAGTTCCTGCGGTTTATTGTCACAACAGGATTCTTTTTTTGGCTATTAGACAACGGCAGCGCCATCGCCAAAGCGATCATCACCTCCTTTGCCCAACTCGGTCTTGAAGCGTCGTCCACCTACCAGTCTGCCTTGTCGCCGTCCAACCTGATATCGTTCGCTCTCGATTTGATTGTCCGTTCCTGCGGGACGTTCGGTGAGCAGGACATTGCGACAAGCGTTATCGCCTTGCTGCTGTCCATAGCCATCGCCGTGCTGTTCGGCATTATCGCAGCGATGATGGTACTACTGCTGTGCTCGGCATGGGTGTTGGTATATGCGGGCGTCATTTACCTCGGCTTTGGGGGCGGTCGCTGGACTTCGGACATCGCCATCAACTACTTCAAGACAGTGCTGGGGCTGGCGGTGCAAACCTTTACCTTCTGTCTTTTGGTAGGCATTGGACAGGGACAGATAGAACGGTTGATCACCGATTCACAAACAGCCAAGTCGGTGGTGGTCAAAGGCTATGTCTACGATTCCACCATCACCACCACCTCCATGACAATCACCGAGGGTTGCATCATCCTCATATTCACGGTGGTCCTGTTCATGCTGGTGAAGACGGTGCCGCAGATGGTGGCCGGCGTTGTGAGTGGAGCATCCACCGGCGGCATTCAACTTGGCGGTTCCGGTGCGGCCATGGCGGGCGCGGCTGCGGTGGCTTCGGGCGGGGCCATGATAGCCATGCAAGCGGCCGGCGCCGGCATGGCATTGGCAAGCGCCTATCAACAAACCAAGGAGAACAAGGAAAACAACGCCGGCATGTTCACGGGCGGCGGTGGGAGCAGCGGCGGCGGTTTGTCCGGCGCCATGTCCACCGGATTACGGGCGGCAGGCGATTTTATGGCGAATCTCGCGTCCGGAGCGGCGGAGACATCAAAGGACACTATCCAACGCGAAACAACCGGCGGAAAGATGTCAGCCAACATCGATGCGGACCGCGCCACCAATATGGCGGACTGGGCCGCGGCAAAAGAGGAGGGAGGCGAGAAGAACGGAGGCGATGCAGGAAGCGGCGCGGTCGCGGCCGAGGGCGGAGCCGATAACGGTAATAGCGGCACATCCTCCACAGCTAATGATATGTCGTCGCCTGGCGGTGAGACAACCGCGCCTGACGCCGCCAATGCGGTTGGAGCCGATACTGGCGGCTGTTTCGATTGGGGCGGGTCCATCTCGGGAGGAGACAACGACGCTGCGGCCGACGAGTGGCAAAAAGCGTTGGACAGCTACGATCCGTCGAAGATCGGCGTGCCGGAAGATAATTAACCAATAATCCTCCGAACGGATCGGAGGGTTTACTAAGAACAAACGCTTCTGGTCTCAAGATTCATCAAGCGGAACGAGTAACAACAAGGTCAGAATAGTCACGACTTATAAATTTTTATAAGGATACTTTCCGAAAAGTCATTCCGAAAAGTCATCACATTCTGAGATGGTATAACTTCAAATTCGGTTTCCTAGTGGTCCTCTGGATGATGAAGTGCCTTTGAGAGCTCATTTTGAGCTTGATAGATAGCCGAAAATATCTCACTTATGGCTAACCTTAGCATAAGATAGTGAGATTTATGATAATTAAGGAAATCATCGAGACTTGCATTCTGAGGACCGCCATCAAGGTTATAATTTTCGTTCAAGGTATTTATTTTGCTCTGTTGGATGGA
This sequence comes from Planctomycetaceae bacterium, assembly GCA_021203245.1. GTDB lineage: Bacteria > Planctomycetota > SZUA-567 > SZUA-567 > SZUA-567 > JAJBSZ01. The sequence continues at coordinate 36,616 of JAJQBO010000262.1, read as the reverse complement.
AATTTTGTTTCTTGCTTTTGGGGAAAGTGCATGTTGATACCGTCTAAACGCGGCGAAGATTTTTTCGATAGCCTCCGACACTTCAACTATCATGGCGCGATTAGCATTGTGAAGGGCGTATTCCCGAGAATTATTCCAGGCGTCCTCATCGAAGTTCCACGGCTCATAAAGAGAATGCTTATATTCATTTTCCGAAATAGCTAATAGTTCATTAAGAAAATTCCGATCATTATGTAAGGCATCAAACCTTATCGCCCTGTCATTATAATGTTGCTGCAAAACATACCCGACCAATGTGACGAGAATACCTAGACACCCTGTGACCTTGTCGTCTAATTGTGTAAAAAACATTGGTAGAGCAAAAAGAATTACGAGAAGTGCCATCCATATATAAGTCCAGTTCTTTTTCATCTATGTATCTCCCAATTGATTAATATGTCCATTATCCCTACCGCTTCTCTATCTTAGCAGGGTGGCGATAATATTATTCATGCCTCAAATTCCCATGGTAAATCGCGCGAAATTGGCGATTTGCTGCATCTTGGCAGCGTATTCGTCCGCGTCAATTTCGCCAGCCGACACTTTCTCGTAGCCGTTTATCAGCAACTTCATGATTTCCATCATGTCCGTGTCGTTCGCCCGAGAAGCGGGCGTTTTGCCATAGAGGTCTCCCTTCTCCATTTGCATCTGGAGCGCCCGTTTCTTGGACATCCTCTTGCTTGCCAGCCATTCGGGCCGTATCTCTTCCCAGTTATCCGGTTCGCGGCGAATATCGTCCACCGTCACCTTGAAAAACTTGGCGATCTTCTTCAAGCGGTCGTCGTCCGGGGTGCGGCTGCCAGCCTCCCACGGCGACCATTGCTGCGCGGGAACGCCATACGCCTCGGCGCACTTTTTGCCGCCGCCGTGTCCCGGATACTTCTTTTTCCGTAACTCCGAGATGTTGTAGGCGATGATTTCCTTTTCCTTGATTGTCAAGCGTCCCATGAACACTCTCCCTTCGATTGTGGAGCCGGCGAACGCGGGTGCGATAGTAAATGGCGTCGCCGACGTCTGCATTGCTGGTAGTCCCCCGCACCAGATGGAAACGCGACGACGCCTCAAACTATGGACGCTTGAAGTCGAATGTCGCGGACGTTGCGTTAAGGAACTGGTTGTTTCGGGGCTATCCGCTAGACGCCGTACCGCATAATCTACCTATCGTCGCAGCTCCTTTCCTAGCCTGTCGGTGCGAAATCATAACATAAACGCAGCGAATTCAATATAAATCGGACAACCCCAAATTACTATGAAAATATATACGCGCGTATGTTCTTTAGGTGATTTCCTTTTCTACCTTTTCCTTGATGGCGAGGAAGACCTTCCGCATATCCCCGCCGTCCTTCTTTCCGAGCAGGGCGTCCCGCTGGCGGGTTAACAGGAGTATCATCGTGTCGATTGCCGCCAGCCGGCCTTGTTGCACCTTTGTCAAGCGTCGCGGCGGTTTCGCTGATTCCGGCAATCCGCAGAGCGCCTGAATGGAGATACCGAAAACTGTGGCCAGGGTCTGTAGTTTTTCAATTGCCGGCATTCTCGAGCCGTTTATCCACTGCGAAAGCGTTTGCGGCGATACGCCAATAACTTTGGCCAGGCGGTTATTGCCGCCCCGTTCCGGAAATTGCTTGTCCCGATACGTTCGGATGTTTTCAGCCAATCGTTTCAATTGCGATTTCGTGAGCGTTTGCATAGACTGCTCCTTTAATTACCTTGGTACAACCATTTTTGCAAACGACTTCAAGCATTTCCGTCCATGAGCGTCAATCTCAATCGTATACTGATACTCTACGGCATGATCACGCATAGTCAATGCCTTACTGTTTATATTTGTTGAATAATAGGTAAATTCACCCAATAGTGAGTAATAATACATGGATTATGGCCGCATACGACAGTTTATATGCAATTCCGTTGCTGGCGGCGAATTTACCGCACCCGGCGTGCATGTGGCGCTAACAATCAATTAGCAATATCAAGAAGAATGGATTTTTCACGCGGATCGAGAGTTACTTTTACACGAAGCCCCTTGGATGCAATTGCGTGAATCAGTTCCACCGCGTCGGGGAAAACATCCGACCAGGTGAAATGCTGACGACCATAAGGGGGAGGTTCGGATCGTGATGGGTTGACGGGAGGAGTAATTATTTGCGGCTGCGGCCGGGAATTGTCACGACGTAAAAACTCAACACTGACTTCGAAGAATTCCGCGATTCTGGCGAGACGATCCTCATCCGGCGTGCGTTTTCCGCGTTCCCATGGCGACCATTGTTGCGGCGAGACGCCGAATTTTTCAGCGCATTTCTTGGAGCCGCCACGACCTGGATACTTTTTCTTTCTGCATTCTCGTATATTACTGGCAATAATATTCCGCAGTTCGGTGGGTATTTTTCCCATGTGTGAACCCCTTCCTTTGGCAAAGCCTTTTCCCATGGAACAACGGAAAATGGCGGCGTCTGGTCGTGGGCAGCAGGGCTCCAACACCCATACCGGAACGACTGACCACCGCCAAAAGGACGGGGTCCACCGTTGTACATCTTCCGGTATGAATGTGGCACACAGTAGAGATTGAATGTTGGAGTTCGCTGCCCGTGTGTGCGTTAGTGAACCAAAATTATTCTATATGCGGTTCTCCTTAATGAGCCGTTTTACAATGAATCCATGCTTTTCGCCATCGATGGGTAGCGACAGTATATCCTAAACCGCACTCCTCCACAAGCGGCGAAACGGTAAACGGCAAGCGTAGCGTAGATGCGATAGCCCTGCCACTTGGGTATTAATGATTTCAGATAACCGACACCGCATCCTCGATATTTGGTCGCTCCATTCTTAAAGACTCTGGTGTATTGAGTTCTATTCTTGTGCAATCGGTATATGGAAACCGTTGTCCATACCGCAAACGGCCGGAATGGCGTTGCCGCCATTCCGGCCCGATTTTTTATCGGCTCTATAATCCGTTTCATATCAAGAGTTTATCGAACCCGTATTTTCCGCTTCAAATTCGCCCTGGTCGGCGGAGTGCCGGTCAGTGCGGAGAGTATTAGACAGTGGTGTTGGAATTATTTAGCGTTTGCCAATAACTGCAAATAGGGATGGCTCGCAACGGAAATAATTTCGCCCGGCTCTGTTAGATCGTCCATGTCCACAGCAGGGAGCGAATCGGACATAGCGCCGTCCATATCCTCCGGCTCGTGGTCGTTTTCGGTTTGAACCGCTTCCTTTTGACTAGTGGCATTATACAGTGCTTCGGTCGCTCTGGTGGTAATGACATCAAGGGGGATGTCAAACATGGCGACTAGCGCGGCGGCGGTGTGGTCGGCGGCGGTTTTCTCGTTTTCATTGTAGAGTTGGGCAATATCTTCGGCGCTGACCGTGGCGACGTGGTTGGCGATATACTCTATCGTCTCCGACCATGCCCAGGCCAGCGGGTTCCACTCCGGATCGTCTAGCCGGGGGTCGTCTTCCTCCGAACTCACGTAACCGGCAAGGCCGAACCATACGGCAGCGCGTATTTTCCGCTCGGCAAGTTGCGCGGTGGTGGCGGTGGCGTTGGTGTAGATGTCCTCAAGGTAGGCGGCAATGTCGACGTAAATCAGTTCCGCCAGTTCCCTCCGTTGCTGGTGTCTGGTCGCATAGTCCGACCGCCAGCTATGCACCTCGGAAAGGTATTCCTCGTCTTCGTCTTCATCCGGCACGGCAAGCCAAATATTTCGTGTTGTGCCGATTTCCGGGCCGTCCACAATGACGCCGATTGCGGCGGTATACCCTTCTTGCTCGGTGTCTTCGTCGCCACGCTCGGTGTATTGGTGATAGCGAAGCGGCTCGACGCCAAAATACTTATCCAGATCGTCACCGTAGCCGTAGCTATTTCGTAGCGGCACGATGCCCGGAGTGTCGGCGATAAGGTTTTTACACCACGACAGGCATTTCGTTTTCCAGCATTTAGGATCGAGGCACATTTTCTTGCCGCTGTTGGCGTCGTCCGGATCGGCAAATAAGGCGTTTTCCCGATCGCTTCGCCGCATACACGCATCGCACCGTTTTTTGCCATAGCCGGTGAATGCTTTCTTTTCCCATGCCCGTGTCCACGGTTTCGCGTCGAGGTCCATAAAATGCCGGGCGATGGTGTTCCGCATTTCCTTGGTGGTCTTCACGTAACGTAAAACTTTGCTGTCGTATAACACCTGTTGCGTGGCTGGCGGCAGGACCGCGATCTCTTCGAGCTTATTGACGGAATCACGGATGGTAAAATATGGGGTGTCATCTCTGGCGAGTTCTTCCCGCCATGCCTGTATCAAGTTCGGGAGTTTGGCGCGGCGACGGACCCACGACACGCTTTGACCGAGGCGGTTGGCGACTTCGGAAACGTCCCGGTCGGTCAACTGCATCAACGCGGCCACCGCTTCGCCCTGTTCCATGAATGAGGGATCACGGCGTTGGTAGTTTTCAATTATCCGCTCGATCTGCGCCTGGGTGTCGTCAAGGTCTTTGATAAAGCACGGTATTGTCTCCCGCCCCAATAGCCGAAACGCCCGCCAGCGTCTTTCGCCACAGATGATTTCGTAGTCGCCGCCGTTAATCGGTCGGGCCGATATCGGCGAAATAAGGCCGTTCTCCTCGATAGTGCGGGCGAGTTCTACAAGGTCGGGGTCGCTGTCGTCGCATTTCCTGTTCAGGGGCGAGGGCGACAAAAGGGAAACGGGGATCGGCGCGGCTATGACTTCGTTGTTGTTGGTGGTGGTGTCGATGGTGTTTTGTCCGTTCGTAACCATGATATAGTTCCTTTCGGGTGTGTGAGTGCGTACCGCGCCATTGTGGCGCGTTGTAAGGTGATCAGTGATACAGGGGAAATTTGCCGGTTATGCCTGACTCAATAAGATGGCGGAGAAATTCAGGCATATAGTATCGGGACAGGCGAAAAAGATTTCGTCAAAAGTGATTCGCCCGTCCGTGATGTCGTAAAGAAAATGGCTCATATTGAAATAGCCGGTATCGCTTGACCAATAATCGCGGGGGTTGTGTTTGAGTATCAACTTTTCAATACCGCTGATATCGTCCAGCAATTTAAGATTCACGTAATAGCGGTATTCGCCATCGGCGATAGGGTGATGTTCGCCGTCAAAATGGGCGATGATGGAGTCGAGAATTTCCTGCCATTCATCCGCAAATAGTTCCGCCTCCAACTTGTCAAGCGCTTCGTCGTCCGCCACCGGGTAATCGCGCAAGGCAGACAGGTGGTCATACAGGGTGGCGTAAGCGTTCGTCACGTTGCCGGTGGTGTCGTAGACGCGAATCAGAAACCCCTCGGTCAGTCCTGCCGCAAAATGGCGGTCGTGGATGTGGTAGACGTGTTTCTGTTTTCGCTTCTTTGATTTGTGGTGGAGGTAAACCCATAGTAGGTGTTTCAGGTGTTCGGCGTTGACGATTTCAATCGGGGTCGATTGGCTGTTTCTCGTGTAGATTATGCCCCATTGTTCCGGATCGGTGATGTCGTTTCGCAGCCAGATAAAGTCGGGGAAGAAACGCCAATTTCCCGCGAATTGGTCGGCGAAAGCTTCAAGGCTGGAAAAATCGTCGTCCATTTTTCCTCCCTTAGCCGGTTTTCGCCGGGGTTAAAAGCCGCTTCCCGATGGTGATTTGTTTGTTCAGCGATTCGATTTGCGCCACCTTGGCCGACTGGATGCGTAGCGAAAAAGGGGCCGGGCCATACTCGGGGTGTCGGCGCATGGTGGCGGCGAATGTGTCGTAATCGTCGGTGGAAAATCCCTGTTGCACGAAAGCATCGCGTCCCGCTTTGAAAGCACGGTTGATTCGGTACATGGTGCGAAGGTCGTTTTCCGCCGTCTCCCTGGCCGTTATCAATTCGGCCAGGGTGGCGGGGGTGGCGTCTATGGTGGTCATGCGCTGCCTTTCTGTGAGAGGGCGGAAAGTATGTCAATGGCGGTTTCCGTGCTGGTGTAACAGCGGGGATAGGGGAAATAGATTTGCAGCCGATAGTCGCTGGTGACGGTGATATCGATACGGGTATTCAGCCGCTTTGCTTCGATGGACAACGAACTTTGTTGGTAGCCGTAACCGCTATATAACTTCGCCTCTATCCCTTTTTCGGTGATGGTGTCGTGAAATTCCTGTAAGATTCGGGCGGATTTTTCCGCGAAAGCCTTTTCTTGATCTTCCTTTTCCTTTTGCTTTCTCACGTTGTCACAACTCCGCCGCAATTCTGCGTTGATATACTTGGCCGCTCCCTTGACGGTCTTGTATGGCCGGTTTTCATCCCACCGGTAATGGGAAACAAGAAACCGGTCGCCGTCGTGTTGAATGGTCATATACGGAATGTCGGTGTGCATGGGGTTGCGGTGTGATTGCCATTTTCCGTGGTAGTCGATTATCAGATTGCCCTTCGGGTCGGTGGTCAGGGTGAAGACAAAATCCGTATACTCTGCCACGGTGTCCGCGATGATGTTTTGCCGGAGGGCTTCAAGGTGATTGGTCATGGTGATTTTCCTTTGTGTGGGTGTGTCGGGCCTTGCTTCCCCTCCGGGTTTGTGGAGGGAAAGCAGGGGCGGGATTATGAGATATAGCGAGTGGATTAGGCGACAGCGAGCAAGCCGGATTGAGTGGCTTTGAGTTCTTTCCGCTCCCGCTTGCGCTGCTCTTTGGTGGTGGTGGCGTTGTTCAATTCGTCGAAAACAGATTTCGGCATGGTGAACATTTTCCCGCCGATTTCCTCTAGGGCGGTGGCGTAGTCGTAAGCGTCCACGTCCTGACTGTACCGGGTAAAAGCGTTCGCAAGGCCGTATAGGCTGGTGTCGCCTTCGTTGACAAGGTGGGTCAATATGTTGCCGGTTTCGCCTTCCGGTACGCCGTATTTCTTGGCGGCGAGTTCCACCACGGCAGGGATATTCCGGCTGGTGAATGTGCGATCCTTGGCTTCGCGCATCGAATCTAGAATCTTGTCGAAAGTGGCGGGGTTAACGACACTGGAAACGGTGTCTTCTATCTGCATCAAAAATGCCTGATTGGCGGCGTTGATCGTCTCGGTGCGGTAAATCTCGTAGTCGTCACTTGTCAAGTCGATGGTTTTGCCAACGTGGCGGCGTTTCTTTGCGGCGGCGTCGATGACTGCGCCGTTTTTGCAGACAAGGCGATAGACAAAGGGCTTTACCTCGACCATGCCCTGACCGACTTCGCTATTGGAAACGATTATGCCGGATTGCACCACATCGCCCGTCACGACTTCACCCTCCATCTTGTAATTGATAACCTTTATGTGCATGCTGCGTTCGGTGACTTCACACGACACGTTGTCGCCGTTCAAATGCACCACCTTGTCTATGATGGGCAGGACACGGGAGGCGATTTCGAAATTGTCTATAGGCAGATACTTGTCGGAAAGAAAAGCGCGGGCGCGGCTGTCGAGGGTGCGGACCATGCGTAGGGCGTCCATATCCTGAAACCATGCGTTGATATTGTGGTCAAGCAAGGCGGGATTTTGTTCTCTCATGCGGTGATAGTACACGGAGGGAATGCCGGTAAAAGCGGCGATTTGCTGGGCGGCGATGGTGTTGACGGGGAAGGAATGGGAAACGTTCTCGTCACCGAAAAACAGGTCGCCCTTTTCCATGTGCATCTGTTTGGTGTGGACAACGTAATCTTTTCATGTTGTCTTTACGGCGGATGATTTCAGCGGCGAATGATTCGAGGGTGCGTCCTTGGTACATTGTGATTCTCCTTATATACAGGCTATGAGAGGCCGCAAACGCGGCGACAGTGATTCAAACGTGGGAGATAATGCGGGTGGCGCTATTGCTGGTGACGCTGTCTATTACATTGCATTCCTTTTATGAAAATGCCTTGTTTTGCCAATTCTGCCAGCCGTTCGGCCATTCTCGCGTCCTGGGCGGCATTATCGGGGAGACAGCAAAACTCGGCCAATTCATCGGTAGTGGTGAATATTTTTGTATAACCCATAATCGCGGCAACCTTCTTTCTCTCTTACCTTTTGATTGCCAGTGACTTATATAATATAGTATACCTCATATTGGCGTTAATTCAACTGTTTTTTGCAATAAAAAGCACATTTAAATAAAAATATTCGCGCGTATATTTTGACGTCATACGCACCATTCAACCCCATAACATCCATAATGGCAACGGGTTTGCTTTTTCTTTCTGGCGTAAAATGGCTTAGGCGCTACCATTCGTCTAAATGGGATATTTCGCGTTAATATTGGTTTATATTTTCCAGTGATATAATGGTTGCCATGACGGAGCTCCCGTGGATAATATGCTCGTCTCTGCGGCGCTTCATTTGACGATAGTCGTCTGTTGATCTCCGGTGTCCTGCAAACCAGCCATGCGTCACCGAATCAATGTGGCCGGAGATCCAAACGGCATTTTTTTTTAGATGGTCACCGAGGCAATAAAACCCGCCCTGGCAGTCAACGCCTGCCAGGGCGATTTCGTCAATACAGTGTTACCCACGGACAAGTGCTTTTTGTCCTCTCGTCTTTTCCACCTTCGCTTCCCTGCTTTTCTCCTTGTCCTTCGCAATCGCTTTTTCGATAACCGGCTGGAGCTGGCTTTTGACCGCATCCTTGCCGAGATCGCCCCGCATCCGTGCCAGATCGTTGAAATCGGTATGCTGTTTCGAGACGCCTGCCTCGGCTCCGAATTTCGGGAACACGGCGACGCCGTTCACAGCCTCGGCAGCTTGGAGAGCGTAGCTTTTACCGGGGTTCATGCCTTTTTCCGCCTCCAGCTTGGCGTCGTTGTCGCCGGCGATGATGATGGGCCTTTCCGGATGCGCCTCGCGGAGCGCCTTGGCCACGTCCACCACGTTCCCGGCATCCATGGCGGCGACGGCGGGTTGGCCGAGGGATTCGGATATGGTAGCGGCGGTGGCGAATCCTTCAGCTATGACAATGGCCGGGGCTTTTTTCAGTGCGTCCATGCCGCCGACAATGTGGAAGCACCCTTCTTTTTCGCTGTTCTTGGCGTAGCGCTTGGTCCCGTCCTCCTGGACATAGGCCATCGACCTGATTTCGCCGTTCGTATTGTAGAGCGGGATGCAGGTTGAATTGCCGTTTTGGTAGACGCCCGGATGAAGCTGGATCTCCTTCGTCTTCATATAGGGCGTGGGTTCCTGCGGCGTCGTGAGGCGTTGTACCTGGTTTTGCAGCCGTTTCGCCGTCTTGTCGTGCTGGGCCTTGAGTGCGTCGTCACGCCTGTCGACGTTTTCCTTGGCCTGTTCGTGCAGGGCTTTTTCTGGTTGTCGTCAAGGATATAGCCCTTGACCGACCAGCGTTTTTCCGCGCCGGTACGGTTGTTTTTGCAGTACCCCGACGGCCTTCCATCCGGATGGGCGACATAAAATCCGGACAGTTCGCCCTTCTTGTCGCCGTCCGCCTCGATGCGGTGCGGTTTCTTGTCGAAAATGGGATGCTCGCCTGTGACAACCATACCCACCGACCGCATGGCGGCGATGCACTCGTCGCGGGCGGAGATGGTCTGTTCCTGTACGCGGGTTTGCTGCCGGTCTTGAGAAGGCTCACGTTCATGGGTTGCATCACGCTTTGCCTGGCGGTCGTATTCCCGATCGATGAGGTCGGCATAGCGTTTGGCGTATTCCTCGGTGTCGAAATCGGCGAGATGCAGTTGTTCGCCGCTCTTCGTGTTGGCGTAGACGCCGAAAAATTGCGCCTGTTCCAGGTTCGATTCGGAATTGATCCCGCCGTCCATATCCTCAATGCAGCCGCGCACCGCCAGTGTGCCATCCCAATCCATGGGCAGGGTCATGGTCTTGGCGGCGGGATTTATTTCCACCGCCTGGGCGGGATCGGTCAGTCGCTTCTTGCCGTCCTCCCCGTAGACGGCGGAGTATTCCATAACGACGTTGTAGGCGTTGCCGTACCGGTCATAGGCTTGGATTCTGGCCTTGACCAGCGTCTGATTCTCTTCCCGATTTGTTTCGACATGACGGATTCAGTGTCGGGAAGCGCGTAGAGCTGCTGGCCCTGATACTCGAAGCCGTGCGTTTTCCATGGTTCCGTGTCGGCGAGTTCCAGCGTGGCGTTCCGGTTCAGGAACGATTCGACAGCGACGGTAGGGGACGTTTCCGGCACCGGCCGCCAGACCTCGTTGTGCCGAAGGCCAAGGGCGATATCCCGCGCCTGTTCCTGACGGAGCGTTCCCCACACCGCGTTGTCCGCGTCCCGTACCGATTGGGAAAGTTCAAACGGGTGGTGTTCCATCGACTTCGCCCAGTCGAGGGCGAGGTCGGGATTGCGGGTCGGATCGTGGGGAATGCCGATTTCGGCGCAATACATCATAGTGGCGACAGCGCAGACAAGTTCCTCCTTTGCCCGGTCGGCGGCGCCGACCGCGTTGAAGGTCTCTCGGTCCTGGCGTGACGGGTGGCCGCTGGCTTTGAAATACTCGTAAATTGCCATCTCGCAGTATTTCTCCGGACTGGCGCAGCTTTCCGGCTTCGGCAAGTGAATCTCGTCCTTCCGGGGAGCGTAGAAGGAGCGTTCGGTCTGATCGTGGACAATGGTCATGCCGCTGTTCCGGAGTAATTCGCCGACACGTTCCATCGGGTCTTGCCGCTCCGGCTTGCGGGTGGGCGGCGGCACCCGGTCAAGCTGTTCGGCATTGAAAACGTAGGCGGTGATGGCCCGGTTCATCGTTTCGCCAGGACGTTTCTTCGGCCAATACTGAACCGGCGTGGCTTTTTCGCCGGGTTTGACCTTGTAGCCGTTCAGGTTGGCGTCGTCGAAGGTAAACCACCTGTCGTCCTTCCGGCCCTGCATCATGAGGTTCAGTGCGTTGATGCCGTGGAATGTTCGTCCGGTGGCGGGATTGTAGGGAATGTCCTGTACGCCCAAACGCTGCATGGGCGCGGAGCCGTCGCGGAGTTGCTGGGCGAGTTTTTTGGCGACGCGGGCGTTGAAATGCTGTTTCGATTTTTCTGGTTGAGCGCTCACTGTAGGTCTCCTTTATATAGCTTGAAAGTCATGTCATTCCGTTACAGTCCGGGGCTGTCGAACGAGGCGGCGAAAGCTGTTTCCTCGTCGATGGCGTCCTCCTCGAACGCGCCGGCGGCGGCAGCTTCCTGGTCAGTGAACAAGGCGAAAAATCCGGGCGTCTCGGCGTCCGCGATTTTTTCGCCGATAGTGTCGATGCGCATGGCGTTGTCGGTATCGTTTGGAATCATGGTTTTACTCCTCAAAAAAGTAGAATGCACTGTGGCGCACCGGCGATTGGCCGATACGCCACGGTTATAGGCGGCTATGGGGTCACTTTCGCCGTGGCGACATAATTCGGTTTGCCGTCATGGTCCGGATACGATGCTTTGCAATTCGGGTAGGTGGAACAGCCCCAAAATGGCTTCCCGTTTTTGCCGGACCGCCTGACCAGGCCGTTCCCGCACTGCTGGCACTTTTGTTTTTCCGATACGGACGGTCGGGTGAGTGAAAAGTCTGGTTTGCCGTCCTTGATTCGTACCACCCGCTTACAGTCGGGAAAACCGGTGCAACCGTAGAACGGCCCGCCCGCATAGTGGATAATTCGCATCGGTTTGCCGCAGCCAGGACAGAGGACGGAAGGATCGGCTTCGCCAATAAGTATTTTTCTGGTTCCGGGTTTGCCGTTATCGTCCGGCAGGGTGGCGCGACAGCGGGGATATTCAGAACACGCCCAGTAGGCGCCCTTGTCATTGGTCCGTTTGAACATGGCGCTGCCGCATTCCGGACAGGGATATCTTTCGATACGCAGGCCAAGACCCTGGTCCAACACTCTGGCGGCGTTCGCCTCCACGAAAGCGTCCAGAGCCAGTTTTCCCGCTTCGATTTCCCGCTGCTGCTCGTGCCATAGGGCGGTGAGATCCGGAAATTTCGCCTGGTCGGGAAGGATATCGTAAAACTCCTGACCCGCTTTCGTGCTGACCACCTGCGCTGTTCTGCCGCTTATCCGAGTCTCAAGAAAACCGCGCTCGAACAAGGTCTTCAAGATTTCGTCCCGAGTGGCGGGGGTGCCGATGCCGCCGTGTTCGCCCGCCTTGCCTTTGTCCTTCTCGATTAGCGATTGACGCAATTTCTCGTCCCGGACATACTGGGCCACCCGCGTCAGATCCTCCAGCAGGCTCGCCATGCTGTAGAGCGGGCGCGGCTTTGTCTCCTTCTGGGCGGGTGCGCAGGAATCGCAATGGATTTCCTGGCCGGAGGTCATTTCCGGCAATGCGCAATCCGGTTCCGCGTCGTCCGGCTCCGGATCGCTTTCGAAAAAGTCGCGCCAGCCGTTCTTCAGGGTGATGCGGACGGACCGGGAAAACTCGTGACCTTCCGCCGCGATGGTGACGATGGTGCGTCGCCAGGCGTGGTTCGGCATGAACTGGACCAGGTAGGCTCGGGCGATAAGGTTGTAGACGCGCTTTTCGTCCAGTGACAGCTTTTTGAAATCAGCCCGCGCCTGGGTGGGAATAATGGCGTGGTGGGCGGAGACTTTGGCCGAATTGAATGCCCGGCTCTTGATCGTTGGGTCGGCGGACGAGAAATACGGATCGAATTCCGGCACATTGTCGGCGATGGCGGCGATGACTGCCGGCGCGTCGGCATGCTGAATTTCAGGAAGATATTGCGAATCACTGCGGTTGTAGGTAATGAGCCGGTGTTTCTCCCGAAGCGTTTGGGTGATTTCCTTTACCGCCTCCGGAGCCATGCCGTGCAGCCGGGAGGCGTCGGTCTGCAACTTCAACAAGTTGTAGGGAAGTGGCGGCGGCGTCTCGCCGTCCTTCGTCTCCACCGTTTTCACGGTGGCGGGTTTGCCGTCAACGGCGGCGGCGACGGTGTTCGCGAAAGCGGCGTCGGTCAGGCGTCCCTTATCGTCCTGCGGATCGCCCGGTTTGTTTCGGTAGAGGGCGGAAAAAGTTGCTTCTCCGGAGCGAAAGACGCCTTCCACCTCGTAGTAGGGGGTCTTTTTATGGCCCGAGTTTTCCCGGTCGCGGCGGACGACCAGACCGAGGATCGGCGTCTGCACCCGTCCGACGCTTAACACGCCGTCATACCCTTCTCGTCGCGCGGCGAGGGTGTAGAGCCGTGTTAAATTGAAGCCATAGCACTGATCACAGACTTGTCGCGCTTCCGCCGCCTGAGACAGACCCTTGAAGTCGGCGTTGTCACGGAGGTCGGCCAGCGCCTTTTTGACTGCTGCGGGGGTGTTATCGTTAATGAGGACGCGTTTGACCTGGCCTGTGAATTGGGCGAAGTGCAACACCTCGTCCACCAGCAATTGACCTTCGGCATCGGGATCGCCGGCGTGGACGACGGTCGTGGCTTCCCTGAGCAGGCCGACGATGATGGTGAGTTGTTCCTTCGATTTGTTGATAGGCTTCTTTTTCCATGGGGTGAAAATCATGGGAAGCTGGTCCAGGCTCCATTTCTTGTAAGCCGGATCGTATTCCTCCGGCTCGTAGAGCCGCAGCATATGGCCGAAGCACCAGATCACGGTGTCCTGACCGCATTCAAAATAGCCTTTTCGCTTGGCGCCGCCGCCGAGGGCTTCGGCGATGGCGCGGGCGAGTTCAGGTTTTTCCGCGATGTAGAGCATTGTTTTCCTTTATTGGACAATGTTGTTTGGCTGATTTCGATTTATGTGGCTGTTGCAACGCAGTTCTTGATGTTGCCGCAAAGACAGCGTATAATCGGAGTAACGATGGCGTCGGTAGCGACGGAAATGCACGTTACGACGCGGCGAAAGGAGTTTGTGATGAAACTGGACGTTGCCGAATTCAAAAGCGGAATCGATCAATATTTGGAGCTGGTCGGCGAAGAAGAAATCGTCCTGACCAAAGACGGAAAAAGTATCGCCAAGATAACTCCGGAATCCGAGAGCTTGTCGACGGTTATTCGTTCTCTGCGGGGCATATTACCGGAAACCGCTACATTGGAAGAAGCCCACGAGGAGCGGATGGCAAAACATGAACGTCGTAATTGACACCAACGTGGTTATGGATGCCCTGACCGATCGCAAACCGTTTGCCGACGCTTCCACGGAGGCGATTGCGCTTGCAGGCGACAAGGGGTGCAATGTCGCTATAACCGCAAACACCGTGACGGACCTGTATTTTTACTCCGGAGGCATTTCTCAAACAGCGTACAGGCCAAAGCCACGCTGCTGCGACTTGTCAGGACTCTGACCGTTCTCGATACAACGGGGGAACTGTGTCTTTTGGCGTTTGAATCCCCCGTTTCGGATTTCGAGGATGCCGTGCTGGTTGAGTCGGCAATACGCTGGGGCGCGGATTGCATCGTGACCCGAAATACAAGCGATTTCGCAGCATCGCCAATCGAAGCGATAGAACCAAGCGTGTTCATTTCCCGTCTCACCACTTAATTCTCCACATCACCAAATCCATACCGAAACGACCACCTCGACGATCTGCCGCATGTCCTGGACGCCGAAGTAACGGGCGTCGTAGGAACGCGGGAGGTGATCGGAAACAAAAAGAGCCTCGTGCTCGACAAGTCGATAGTCACTGAGACGCACAACCGGCAAGGGGTCGCCCACGTTGTCATGGGCAAGCGGCTTTGTGTTGGGGAGGCGGTGGCTGTTGACAATGACGCCGTCGTCGTCGATGGAAACGATGTCACCGGTAAGCGCCACTAGCTGTTTCAACATCAGGCCGTAGCCGATGTCGTCCGCTATGTTATAGACGCCGGCGAGAATATAACCCCGTTCGCGGGCCAGCCTGAACGGTTCTGTCCCGTCCGGCCAGAACGCCACGATATCTCCACGTTCCGGTGCTTTATTCACCCGCCAGTAAAGCCCTTTCGGCAGACTATTGGTGCGGTTGATCCTGGCGCCGCAGGCATACGAAACACAGGCAAGGACCAGCGCGGCAATCCCGGCAACGGCAAAGGCCCGGCAGGCACGTCCCACGAAATTAGCGTTCCGCTTCATGGGTGGTCTCCTGTACATGGGAGACGACAGTCTCAAGGGTGTCCTCGAGCAGACCATCAGAAACAGATGCCCCTTCATCCCGTCCACCATCGCCCAGCGATTCCGCGAGTGATTCGGGAATCGTCCCGCCAGCCGCATCCGGTACGGCTATTTTCACCACACTCTCAACCCCATCACCCTGCGCCAAGGCGTCGGATACGTTGACCACCGTTGCTTCGGTAAGTTCCATGCCTATACGGTCGGTATCGGCTGGCGCTGGTATTCTGGCACGCGCAAGAAACACCTCGTCCATGAAGTAGAGCGGCTGCCGGCCGCGAATCGGAGGGAAGCCTGAGACGCGGACAATCATCTCGCCTGGTTCCTCGATATCGCCGACCGGGTTTTTCTTCGGTCCCGGCAACGCCATCACTTCGTCCGTGGTCAGGAGCGGCCGCTTGTCGGACTTGATGGATTCGGTGACCTGGCTGTGCATCATGCCGGCGCGTTTTCCGGAGACGGAATACTGGCGTTCCACGACGGTGGTTTCGCCAAGCATCTGCGAGATGTATTTAGCCGTCTCAAGACGGTTCGGAGGAAACATCACCTGGATATGGCAGTTCGAAATAATCGAATTTTTGTCGCCATAGACTGCATCAAACTGGATGGTATCCTGGGAAATAATGTAGATTTTGAGGCCGTAGCCGGCCACGAACGCCAACCCATCGGCGATGGGCTGCAACTTCCCGAACGAAGGAAATTCGTCCAGCATCATCAGAAGCCGTCGCCTATGCGCCATAACGGTGCGGCCGTCCATGTAATCCACGTGCGCCACCAGTTTCTTGAGCATCATGTTGATGAGGAGGCGAAGCAGCGGACAGAGCCGGTCTTTATTGTCCGGGGTGGTAATGAGGTACAGGGAAACCGGCTTTTCGTGGTTCATGATGTCGATAATCTTGAAGTCGGATTTCTCCGTGTTCTTCGCGGTCACCGGACTCTTGTAGATTCCAAGCACACTGTCCATCGTCGATATGACGGAACCACGCTCATTCTCCGGTTTGTTCAGCATGGCACGGCCCATGGACGCGACCAGTTTATGGGTGCCGCCGTCCGGGTAATGCTTGTACTCGACCATCTCCTTAAATTTGTCCTCCAGCTTCATGTCCGGATGGTCCGGATCGGCCAAAAAATAAGTTATGGCCTGCATATTGGCGGGCGTGCCCTCGCGTTCGTGTTTGTATAGGACATGGGTGATAACCGCCTCTAGTAAGTTCGCCGCCGACTGAACCCAGAAATCCTTCAATCCTTCGCCTCTGGGATCGATGATGGTCTCGGTGAGGTTGCGGATATCGCCGGTTTCATCGGCGGTGCCGAGGCGCACTTCTTCCAGAGGATTCCAACGGGCGCAGCCTTCGGCGGAGCCAGGTTCAAAGCGGAGGACGATATTGCCGGCGTGGTGCTTGCGCCAGCCGGAAGTAAGTATCCACAACTCGCCCTTGAGATCGGAGACGACGGTGCTGTGCTTCCACGACAACAGCGTGGGCAGGACCAAGCCGACGCCCTTGCCGGAACGGGTGGGCGCGAAGCACAACACATGGGACGGACCGTTGTCGCGGAGATAGTGAAAACGTCCTTTCTTGTCCCGCCAGGCGCCGACATACACCCCTTCGTCGTTGTCCAAGAGGCCGCTGGCCCTGACTTCCCGTTGCCTAGCCCAATGCGCGGTGCCGTGAAGCTTGGCGTTGCCGCGAGCGGATTGGCTGACGATGCGGGAGACGATGACGTAGACGAGGAGCATAATCGCCGCCACCGCCATGCCGTAGGAAACGGCGATGCGGAACTCTACCGGGTATGAATCGCCCAATTCCCCGTACCAGACGAGGAACATGCCGGGAAAATAAACATGCCGGAAGTGCGGCCCAAGCGCTTCATTATAGTCGAACCGGTAGGCAAGTATCTGCGTCGCCGTCGCCAGCCCGAGACCGAGGGTCGACAGTACAAAGACGATCTTGAGCCAGGGATGGCCTTTCTTCTCACTCTCGTAACCTACAGTTGTGTTTTCCGTCATACATAGCCATCTTTCTCCAGTGCTGTTTGGCTGTTTGAATGTTTTCAGGTGCGGGACGGTGCGGAGCGATTCGCATCGAGCCGCGAATTGTGCCGTACCGCAACTGTCAATTGCTTCCGTTTCTCTTCCAGCAAGGTGTCGGCGAATCGCACAGACACATTTCCCTCCACCGCCGCCATGACCATGCGATCGCGAAAGGCGTGGTCGCCGTCCAGGCGCAGGACATCCCCGAAGCGGCGGCGCGCCAGCTTGAGCGCCATAACGGCGGTATCAAGGCTGCCGTCCTTCGACAACCGGAACGATTCGCCATCGTCCCGCAACCTGTCCACCTCCACCCGATAGATGACAGTGCCGCGCTTGGTCACCGTATCCACGTTGGGACCGGCGAGGGAGTTGGCGCCGTCCCGGCAGTCGCCGCGAATAGCTGGACCGATTTTCCGGGCAAGTCCGAAAGCGCGTTTTCGTAACGCCTGTATCGCTTCTTCCCGTCCGGCTGTCGCTTCGGCCTGGAGCCAGGACAGCCAGTTCCGCCGGGGATGGTCACGGTGAACAGGCTGGCGCTTCGCCGCCGTCTCGCGGCGAAGTTCTTCCAGGCGTTGCCGCTGTTTGGTGGCGAGGGCGCGGTACAGTTTTCGCTTGGCGGCGCGGCCTGCCGGCAAGTGCCGCGCCTGTTTACGCTCAAGACGGTATTCACTCCGGATCGCCGCCGCCCGCCGGCGGTATTCATCGCGGATGGCGGCGAGCAATGTTTGCCGCGCCGTGTCCTGGACCGCTTTCATCCGTGCGAATTCGTCCTTCAACGGATTGTCCGGTCCGAGCGGCTTCTTCTCGTAGCGTTTGACCGGAGGCGGCAAGTTGGTAGGCGGTGCCTGGAACGGGCCGAAACGCTTTTCGAGGTTTGCCTTGGAAAAGGAGCGGTCCGCATCGCTGGCCTTGACCCGGTTGCCCGCCTGGTCGGTGATGACCATGCCGTTCCCCCGTAGCGCCAACGCTAAACCCGCTTTTGCTAGTTCACTATACAACGCCTCCCATGAAGCTGCCGCTTTCATCCCGTCCAGGCATTCGCGGCGAATCCAGCCGAGTAGGCTTTCCTGGCCGGTCATGGCTTCCATATCGCCGGCCTGTCGTTCGCCCTTGGTCTTGCCGGTCGGCTGGTGATTGTCGGGGCGGAGAACCAGGCTTTTTTCCAGTTCGGCGCAGCCCTCGGCCAGCGCCTTGAAGTCGCGGCGGGGACTGCGGACTGTGAAGTGGGTGGAGTGGACCTTGTTGATGGCGATGTGCATGTGGGTGTTGTCGGTGTCGCGGTGGACCACGGCGATCCGCTGGTGTTCGGAAAAGCCCAGCTTGGCGCACAATGCCGCCTCGACCCGGCGCAGCGTCTCCGGCGACGGTTCTTCGCCGGCGCGAAAGGAGACAAGGAGGTGGTAGGTCTTATCCACGGTGGAGCGTTTGTTCATCGCCTGGGTAATCGCCATTTCGCGGGCGGCGAGTTCGGGTACGTGGCGGCAATTGGCAAGCATGATGTCGCCGACCCGGCATTCCTTCTCCTGGTCGGCAGTAATGTAGTCGACCAGGCGGACGATATTCGATTTGGACGTTTCGCGGAAATTGATGCGTTTCGCGATCATACATTGCCTCCCGTCCGTGACCGCTCGCTCCGGCGGCTCCTGGCGACGAAGGCATCCACCAGGTCGAGAAGAAGTGCCTGGGTGGCGCGGATGTCCACCAGGGCGCCGTCGATGGTTGCGACGCCCATTTCCCGCCCCATATCGTCAAGCCGTTCATCATTGGTCAGGAGCATTTTCAATAGCCCGCCAAGCCGGCCGAGGTCGGCGGATATGGCGAGGATCGTGTCCATTTGCTCAAGGTCGAGTGCGCTGCCGGGCTGGAAGCCGAGCATCAGCGTCCTGGCGAACGCGGACACCGACAGCCGGCAGGCGCGGGCGGAAGCTGCGATCCGCGCCTTCTCCTCCGGGGAGACATAGACCTTGATGGCTGGCGGGCATGTCGTCATTCTGGTTTTCCCATCTGTACAATCGGTTCAGGATAGAGGACGTTGAGCACAGCGAATAAGGCCGAGCGAAACAGGCATAACGGAGTGGGCCTGTTTCGCCTATCCTGCCCTTATTATCAAGCCTATTATTGTTATATATTATACTAGCGCTTGCCTATAAACACCATATAAATCCATTTTACCCTTGCTTAATCGCGTTTATGCTGTAAAATAGCGGTGAATTTTGAAATATAGCCAAACATACTGCAAAAACATCGCGATTCTGTCGCGCTGCGATGGAAAAAAGGAGCGAATCTGTAATGGGAGGCGGCATGGATGAAAAAAAAGTCGCTGGGGGAGTTGTTGTCCGAGTACGCGGTCAAAGCGGAAACGGATGTGGCAGCAAGGAAACAGGCCGCGTTTCTAGCCCGCTGGGACGAGATTGAGGAGTACCACCGGAAAGGCTGGTCCTACATCAATATCTGGCGGGCGCTGTTCGAAGGGGGAGAATTCGACCTGTCCTACGCCTCTTTCAACCACTATATGCGGAAGAGACGCCTCAGAGAACGCCAGGCGCAAAACCGGGCGAGAAACCAAGCGTCCACCTCACCTGCCACGCTGAACCCACCGGTGCAGTCGGTAGCAAAACCGCCGCTGACGCCGGGAGCGACGCGGGTGGATATGCCGGTATTCGGGCAGGACGTAAAACCGAGAGAACCAAGGAAATTCTAATTAGGAGGCATGAGCATGGCAAAACTGCATATGAGCATGGGCGCGAAAGGCGGCATCGGCAAGTCGTTCATCGCCGCCCTGATGGCACAGTATCTTTTGGACAACTTTGTGGGCGTGAAGCCGATCTGCATCGACTTAGATTTCAAAAACCACACCTTCGCCCGCTACGCCGGTCTGGACGTGGCGCTTATCGACGTGCAGACGGACGGCGACATTGACAAGAGTAAATTCGACGTGTTTGTCAGCCGCATTGCCAATGCCGGGTCGGACGACGTGATAATAGCCGACACCGGCGGCAACATTTACATTCCCTTCACTGATTACCTCAAGACCAATGCGGTGCTGGAAATGCTTATCGAGATGGGCAATGAAATAGTTCTGCATGTTCCGGTCATGGCCGGAGCCGACCTTTTCCCTACCCTCGATACCCTTAATGAGTTGGTCCGTTCCGTCCCGCCCGAAGTCATGACCGCCGTATGGATAAACCAGAAAAACGGCAGGGTGGAGTACCAGGGCAAGACTTTCGAGGAGTCGGACACGTACATGGAACTCCGCGACCGCATCTATACCGTCTGCTATATCCCGCTGTGGCGCCCCGATATGCAGGTAAACGTAGCCGCTATGCTGGAGGAGGCGGTGACGTTCGAGGCAGCGCAACAGATGCCTATTTTCGACCTCATGGGCAAACAACGGCTGAAAATGGCCAAGAGGCACCTCTATTCGGCCATAGAGAAAGCGGGGGTATTCCCATGAGTACAAACATGGAAGAGTTGATCCGGGAGGCGGCGGTGAAGAACCGGACGGCGCTGGAACCGGACGATCCGGTGCTGATTCTCGTCACCATCATGAACCGCATCGTCGCCGACCAGTCCGACGCCATCGCCAAGCATCTTGAACAGTATAAGGAAACCCACGAGGACATTGCCGACCGTTGGCGGCGCGACGCAACCGGTACGGCCGAGCGCATCCTGAACGCCGCCCTTTACGCCGGCCGGGACTCCATGGAGAAAGGCATGACCGAGGGTGCCGCCAAGGTGGCGGAGCAGTTTGACGAGAAGCTGAACCGGGCGCTGGCGCTGCACAAGGCGGAGTTCCGGTTGGCGTTTAGGGAGTTCAAGCGGAGTGTCGGATGGTTGCTGGCTGCGACCGGCGCGGTGCTGGCGGCGGCGGGCGCGATAGTGGTGTGGCTGTAATGTTAGCTTACTGAGTATTATTCCCGTCGCTGGGTATGCCGTAGCTATGCCCGGCGGCGGATTTATGCTATTCCCGCATTATCCTATCGGTCATAGGCTAATTCAATCACTGGTAGACAAAAATATAAAAGGCGCCGCCCGCGCCACTCGCCCCAGGGACAACCATGACCCTTGCAACAGTGGTTGGGACAGCGCCAAATTTTTACTTACATGCCGCGTAGAGAACAAATTCCACATACGGCGCGTTCTTTTTGCACCAGAATCGGTAGGATGGACAGATTTCCTTAATCAGATGGGAAATCGTCCACATATCGCGAGGCTGTGGTAGATACAGACGGCGAGACGCGGACGGTGTTCGGCGATGATGGACCTGCCGCCCCGGAGCGCGGCCGTCTCCCAACCCTCGAGATCCATCTTGATGAAATCCGGCACCACGCGATTTTCGCAGCACTAGCCATCGAGGGTGACGATGGGAATGCTGGCACCACCCTGCGCGTTCACATCGAATCGGGTGCCGCCGATATTGCCGTCCTCCGTCTTCAAGGATATAAGGCCGGGAGTCTGTACATATTGTTTTAGATTCTTTTTCACGGTTGTAGCCCAAATTTGACCCTATATTGGTCCATGATAAGTCCAGCACATATGGTGCCTATGCGATCGGCTCCTGCCTCGATAATCGCTTCCATCCTTTCGTAATTCCGGGCCGCTCCAGAAGCTTTAAGCTTGATTGCCGGATCGCATTCACGGCGCATCATAACAACGGTTTCATACATCGCGGGTCCCTGCATGCCTGTCCCTGTTTTGATGAAATCGGGTTTTATGTCGTTACAAATTTTTATGACGTCCTTGATTTGAGCATTATTCAGATAGCATATTTCAAATATAAATTTCGACACACCTCCCGCTAGCCTGACCATTTCAGTTATCGTACGAATTTCTTTTTCCACATACGCGTAATCCCCGTCCAGAATCTTCGACACGTTCAGGACCATGTCGATATCGGTTGCACCGTCCTCAAAAGCATTAGCGGTTTCGTTCATTTTAGTCTTCAAGGAAGAGAGCCCCATGGGGAAGGCGGCAGCGCATGAGAGCCGGATGTCCGAACCGCGTAACAATTCGGCGCAGGTTTTGACAAAGCCTCCCTGAACCGCCACGCACGCGAAACCGTAATGTAACGCTTCCGCGCATACAGCCTCGTAATCTTTGTGACGATCCGTGGAGTTAAGCAGCGACGAATCGATAAGTTTTGCAAAAGCCTTTTGATCGTTGGTGATGACTGCCATGGGTTTTCTCCTAAGTTTCCGACCGGACGGCGATCCGGGGTCAAGTGTTCTTGGATTCTTTTGATGGGGGATTGTTCTTCATTTCATGAACCTTGTTTTCTTTCATGAAAGCATCAACCACACTCATCCAATGCGGAATATCAATCTTTTGCGGGCATGCCTCCACGCACTTGCCGCAGCCAACACAGCTATCCGCCCGCTGGGTATCCGACAGAGCCCGAATATAATCGTTGAACAGGAAAATTCGGGGCGGTTTGTCGTAATAGTGGTTGTAGACGGAGAAAACCGTGGGGATCTCCACTCCCGCGGGGCAATCCATGCAATAGCGGCAGGCTGTGCAGGGGATAACGCAGGAACTCCGGTAGGCGGCTAGGGCCTTGTCGAGGGCGACCCGTTCCCTGTCGTCGATGGGGCGGAATGGGGAAAAGGTGCGGATGTTGTCCTGCACCTGTTCCAGGGTGGACATGCCGCTCAACACCGTTATCACCCCAGGCAAAGAGGCGACGTAGCGAAGGCCCCATGACGCCGGGCTGGCGTCGGGGTTCGCCTCTGCCAGGACGGCGCGGGCGTTTTCGTTCAATTCCGCCAGAAGGCCCCCTTTGAGCGGCTCCATGACCATAATCGGCAGATTCCGCTCGCGGACAATTTCATACTGCCTTTTGGCGTCCTGATCGATCCAGTCCATGTAGTTGATCTGCAACTGGACGAACTCCCATGAGTGCATGTCGACGAGCGCGCCCAGGGCATCGGGTTTTCCATGAAAGGAGAAGCCAAGATGGCGGATGCGGCCCTCGCGTTTCTTCTCGGCCAGGAAATTGTAGAGATCCAGCTCCTCCATTTTGGCCAGAAGCGTTTCCTTCAGGCTGTGGACCAGATAGAAATCGAAGTATTCGGTTTGCAGGGTTTTAAGCTGCGTTTCGAAGATCTCTTCCACCTCCCGCCTTTCGGAAATCATCCACAAAGGCATTTTCGTGGTAAGGTTGAAGCTGTCGCGTGGATACCTCTTGAGCACATTTCCCAAAAAGGGCTCGGCAAATCCGCCGTGATAGTTGTACGCCGTATCGAAATACGTGACTCCGTGGTCCATGGCGTAATCCACCATAGCCACTCCTTTTTCGAAATCAATGTCCTTGCTTCCCTTCCGGGCGTAGGGCATACGCATGATGCCGAACCCCAGTTTGGAGACTTCGGGCAAGCCCTCCGCGACGCTCGTATCCATAATCTTTTTCCCTCATAAAAAACACAAACCTCCAGAGCGCAGGCGTTCTGGAGGTCCGGTATCTCATTATGGACGCATGACGACACCCATAGACCGATTGGAAATCAGATTGCGCCGGGAATGATGCCGCGTTCGCGAATAAAGCGGATGCCTTCGATCATCTCGAACGTTTCTTGCCCGCCGATCACCTGGATGCCGGCCATCATGTACATGAGCGCGTTCTGGGGCTTGGGGAACTTGACGCCGGAGACCTTTGGCTGAGTCTTGGTGTCTTTCACGGCATCGACCATGATGCAGGCCTGCTCGAGGGTCGGCCCCTGGAACTGGCCGGTGGAACTCTTCACGAAGTTGACGCCGTTATCGACGCAGATCTTACAAACCTGGCGAATCTTGTCGTCCGTCAGCATGCAAACTTCAAGGATGATCTTGAGTTCAATACCTTCGGTGGCTTTCCTAAGGAGTTTGATTTCCTTTTCGACGATTTCGGGGAAGCCGCTATTCAGGGCCTTGTGGTTGATGGTCATCTCGAAGTCGTTGTAACCCATGGCAACCGCTTCCTTGGCCGCGAGTTCCTTGACGGTGGGGAGGTCGTTGCCGTAGGGGAACGAACCACCGGTGCCTATAATGATATCGGTGCCTTTGAGTTTTTCCTGAGCCAATTTGAGCCAGTAGGGCCGCACGAGAACGGAACGCACGTTATATGCGATGGATTTGTCCAGGTAATCTTCCATTTCCTTTGCGGTAATGTCCTTGAAGATCAGCCGTTCGAAGCGCTTTCCCAATTCCTTGATGGTCTGTTCGTTGACAGGTTTCATTTTCGTCCCTTTCTTATGTGGACTAGAGTGATCGAGCTGTATGATGACAGCATCTATGAAAACGGATAAAACGTTATTGGTTTGAGGCGATTACGCCGGTAAAAGCTTGGCTTCCATTTCTTTGAAGCGCTGGAACGCGTCTTGATATTGCGCGTGCATTTTAGAATCAGGTTGATAGGTCGCTTCGATTGCGACGCACTTGTCAACAGCATCCACCAGATCCTTATACACCCCCGCGCCAACCCCAGCCGCCATGGCGGCGCCAAGTGTTCCGGCTTCTTTCGTGGCAGGCACTTCCACTGGTACACCGATAATGTCAGCGTGCATTTGGCACCAGAAAGGTGAATGCGCCACGCCCCCCGACAGGCGAACCACATCGACAGGGCAGCCACCGTTCCGCTGCCGTTCGATAAGCTCGCACATTTCGTAACAAACGCCTTCCAGCACGGCGCGGATCACGTCAGATCGCTTCGTTGACATTGAGAAGCCATTGAACGTTCCCCGGAGGGTGCCTCCGCCCGGCAAATTCTTCGTCCCGCTGAGATAGGGGAGGTAGGTGATGCCGTTTGCGCCTGGGGTGGACTTTGCGGCTTCTTTGGTCAGGATGTCGTAGGCGCTGTCGTCGGTCAGGAGCGCAGAAAACTTTTCACCCTGTCCGAATACCTCCCTGAACCAGTTGAGGTTGGCTGCGTTGGCGAAACTCATCCCTTCAACTGTCCAATTTTTGAGGCCTGGATTGCATTTGGTGTAAAGTTTGTGTTCCAGCGTCAGATTATCGATGACCACCGAACAGTTACCAAAGGTGCCGGTATTGAGGTTGACCTGGCCACCGCGCACCACCCCCGCGCCGTACTGGCACGCCATGGTGTCCTGAACGCCCACGACGAGCTGCGTACCTTCGCTCAAACCGGTGCGCTTTGCCGCCTCTTTGGAAATCTTGCCGATGGAAGTGCCCGATTCCACGACTCGGGGGAATTTGTCGAGGGTAAGACCGAAATCCCGCGCCAGTCCTTCGTCAAGATCACGTGTGCGAAGGTCGATCATGGTCAGCCGTCCGTAGGAACCGAACTCCTGCACAGGTTCCGCAGCGCCGAAGAGGTGAAGTATGTATGCCATGGAATCGGCGATCCACCGGGTCTTTTCCAACAGGTCCGGCCTTTGGTCGCGGAACCACGCCAGTCTGAGCACGCCGGAGAGAAAGCTTACTTCAGTTCCGGATTTCTGATAGCGCGCGTCGAGATCGAGGTTTTCTACCGCTTCTTCGCGATAGGAAGCGCCACGCATATCGTTCCAGCTCACGCTGTGGTATAGAGGCTGACAGTGCTCGTCGAGAAGATGGAGCATGAACGAGGCGGTGGAAAAGGAAAGCGCCAGAATATCGCCGGGATCGACTTCGGATTTTTCGACCACCCGTTCGATAGCGTCGAACATTTTTTACCGGAAAACACCAAGGTCGTATTCCACCCAGCCCTGATGCGGGAAAATCGGCTCCGACTCTTCGGCGTGCATACAGATAAGGTTACCTTGAAGATCGTACAGCGCCGCTTTTACCGTGGTTGATCCGCCATCAACTCCCAGTAGGTATCTTGCCATGGTTCGGGTTCCCCCCTCATAATTTAGTCTTTATTACCGCCTGTATTGAATTGATCCCAGTTCGCGAGCATCTCCTTGACGGGACTGTAGAAGCTGGCGCCTCCGTCCATAAAGATCACCTGAGCGTTCACGGATTTCGCCTTGTCCGAAACCAGGAATGCCGTCACGTCGGCCACCTCTGACGGATCGATCATCCGCTTTTGCGGGTTGGACATGGACATGCGCTGTTCCGCACCCGGCTCGTTGAGATAATGTTCTGTCATGGGCGTGATCACGTAGGCCAGCGCCAACGCGTTTGTGGTGATTCCGTGTCTGCCGTAAATGACGGCGAAATTCTTGGTAATGGATTCCACAGCCGCCTTGGTAATGGCGTATCCGGTATGATTTTCGTCGTTGATGACCCGGGTTCGGATGGAGGACACGTTGATAATCCTGCCCCATTTCTTCTTTGCCATGTATGGCGCGGCCATTTTCGAGAGAAAATACGGCGCCTTCATGTTGATGCCGTTGCACCAATCCCATCGTTCGGACGTCATATCTTGAATGTGCCACCGAACCGGCACGCCGGCGTTGTTAATGAGAATATCGACGCCGCCGAAATCGGCGATAATCGCCGCAAAAGCTTGCTCGAGCGCGCTTATATCGGCGATATCGCATCGGTAGTATTTCGCCTTACCGCGTCGGTTCAGTTCCTCGGCCATTTTGCCGCCGTCTTCGTCCTTTATGTCGATGATGGCAATTTCACACCCTTGGGCACTCAGTTCCCGCGCCATTGCCGCGCCGACACCGCCTGCGGCCCCAGTGATGATGGCTTTTTTACCTTCCAATCCATAGAAGCTCATAAAATAGTTTCCTTTCCTCGTGCTGGATATTATCAGGCAAATTATTCGCTGAGTTGGCCCGTTGAAAGCCATACTCAAAACACGCCGGCTTCTTTTAATTCCTGCAGGCCGTCGATAATTTCGAAGGCATTTCGACTTCCAACTCGCTCCGCTCCGGCGAGAATATACATGAGCGCATTCTGAGGTTGGGGAAATTTCACGCCGGCTACTTTTACCATGGAGTTGCTATTCTGAAGGTTTTTCGCCATTCGCTTGACCTGCGAGAAGGTCGGGCCATAGAGCGCGCCGGTTGAAGACTTGATATACTCGATATTGTTTTCGGCCCCGATGGCACAAGCAACATCAATTTGCTCGTCCGTTAATTCGCATACCTCGACGATCATTTTCAGGATGACTTCGGGAACGGCCTGGCGCAATAACTTTACCTCTTCGTTGACTATGCCGACGTACCCCTCCTTTAGAGCGCGATAATTCATGACAAAATCGAGGGAGTCGGCGCCTTCTTTGGCATACTGCTCGGCGGCGTACGCTTTAATCTTGGGCGTATCGATGCCGCGCGGGAACGAAATGGACAGTGCCAGTTCAACGCCGCTCCCCTGAATGATAGGCCTGACATAGGAAAGCTGATACGGAGAGCAGAAAACAGCGCCCAATTTCATCGCCACCGCCTTCTGGCAACTTGCGATAACTGCTTCTTCAGATATTTCGGCTACATGAGATTTCTCGAAATGCGCTGGCCATTGCTCTCGCTTTTCTTTCCTGATATCTGGCACGAGTATCGCTCCTTTTCCCGTCAGGCGGCAGCAATTATTCCACCGTGAGCCACCTCTAAACCACCGCCTCGGCGACCTCGCCGGAGAGTGCCTCTTCGGCCTCGGCCAGCTGATCAGCCTCCATTTTTTTCCGTCCCATTTCGGGGAAGAACATGCCGAGGATGCCGAACCAGAAGGGCGTGCAGCAACTGATGGCCAGGCCGGTCCGCAATCCAACCGTATCCACCAGCCAACCGACCGCCGTGCCGCCAAGCGCCGAACCCACGCAAATCATGGAGTAAAGTATGGCGACCGCCATCGAGACCGCGCGCGGCGGCAGGCCGATACGGTAGAGAATGGTGAAGACCAGCGGGACGAACATGTAGCAGAGGTAGCCGGCGAGCGCGGAGCAGATGCAAAGAAGAACAATATTGGTGGTCTGGGTCATGGTGTAATAGAGAACCGGCAGGATAAAGCCGCACGGCCAGATGAAGGGCTTATCGTATCCGACCTTCTTCGTGATCATGGGAACCGTAAACGAACCGACGGCGGAGAAAATCGGGATAAGCGAGAGAACCAGACCCGCCTGACCGAGCTCCAGCCCCAATTCCCGCGTCGCATAGGTGGGCCAGTAATAGAACATGGCAATCCAGCACAAAGTCGTGGCGGGATAGGCGATGCCAATCAGCCATACCACCTTTTTCGAGGCTGCGAGTTTCAGCGCCTCAAACGCGCCCATTTCGTCCTTTTTCGTTTCGGAAGGCGACTTCGGCGTAGCGCTGTCGTAGGAAATATCCTTGCCGTAGACGAAGATGTAGAGGAGACACAAGGCCGCCATGCCGGTCGCGGCGATGATGTACACCAGCCGCCAGGAACCGAGGAAGGCAAGGATTGTGGCCATGCACAGGGTGGCGATGACCTGCCCGACCGGACTAACGAAATTCTCGAGGCCGTTGACCTGGGCCATGCGGGAGGGCGGTACGCCCTTGACCTTCACCATCGCCAGAAGAGAGGTGATCGCCTGAACGAAAGACATGGTGATTAGGTAACTCACATACATCATGGTCAACGATCGCGAATTGCCGAACATGAAAAACCCGGCGGCGACGCCGAGAACCACCGCCGGCACCGAGAATTTCGGGTTAAGCCGGACGGCAAAGACGGAAATCGGGATTGTCATAAAGACGGTAGCAAAACTGGCGACGCCGGCGACATTGCCGAGCATACCGGTCGTCACGTTCGGATCATTCATTTCTTCCAGTATGCCCGGGATCATCATGCCATACCCAAAGCGCGCGACAAAGCACAATGCCTGGGAAAGCCATACGGACCATAAGAGGACCCATACTTTGCCGGAAATCTTTTCAGTCATAGCGACTTCTCCTCTCGATGTGCTGCGAAATTATTCAATTAGATGAATACTCTCACCTGCTAACCGACTCGAACCCGTGATCAGGCTTTCGCCTCCGGAAGGGTAAGGACGGCCGCAAGCGCTGCCAACTTGCGCGATGATGCGTAGATAGATGGACAGAAGCGAGGAGTGACCGGTCGCAGAAAAGGATAAGGAGGATTCGGTAGAGTTAACCGGTCTTGCGTTGTATATACAGCTAAATATAGCATGTAGTTTCTACTTAGTCAAGTTGGAGTTCTGGAAAAATATTTTTTTGATTGATAAACCGGACTCTTTTTCAGTTTTTTTGTAGCCCATCATTGAAAGATGCAATTCCTTCAAAAATGGTACATTATAACGTATTATTGCTCGGGTGGGCGGATCAGTTTTCCCTTTTCCTCTCCACTATCTTAACAAAATACCAAAACCACAACCTTACTGGTCTGAAAAAAATCCACGTATTTTTGAGTTGACTAAGCCAAAGTGCGAGGTACAGTATCTTTACTGGTATATACAAGTTCACTCCTCACATCACCACCTAAATGGAGTCACAAATGACTACTTTACAGCGCGAAGATACCGAGAAATTCGCCTACCGGGTGCGACGGCATATCGTAGAAACCGTCATCAAGTACGGTGAAGGACACGCCGGCCCATCCCTCTCGTGCACCGACATCCTCGCCGTCCTTTACTGCGATGTCATGCGTTACGACCCGATGAATCCACAATGGAAAAGCCGTGACCGGTTGCTTTTAAGCGGTGGGCACAAATGCCTTGCACTTTATGGCACTCTTGCTGAAGCGGGCTTTTTCGACAAAAGCGTTCTCTCTGAATACAACAAGCTGAATTCGCACGTTCCCGCCCATCCCGATATGAAAAAATTGCCCGGAATTGATTTCTCCACAGGCTCGCTTGGTCATGGTCTTCCACTGGCATGCGGCATGGCGTTGGCGGCAAAAATGGCGGGGCTCGACTACCATGTATTCGTCGTCATGGGAGACGGAGAACACGGCGAGGGAACAGTGTGGGAATCAGCATCGTTGGCCGCCGCAAAAAAATTGGACAACATCGTCGCTATCCTCGATCGAAACTGCCTGCAGATCAACGGTACGACATTTACGGTCCACGATACGGCACTATTGGAAGACAGATATAGTGCCTTTGGCTGGGAAGTTCGAATAGCAGACGGCCATAACGTCGATGAGCTCAAGCAGACACTCTCCGCCCCTCCTATACCTGGCAAACCTACCATGGTTATCTGCAATACGATCAAAAGCAAGGGTATGCCGTTTGCAGAAAACAAGGTCGCCTATCACCACTGGCATCCAGATGCGGAAGAAGGTGACAAGGCGCTCGCGGCTCTCGAAATCTATGCAAACGAAAGGTGGGGAAAATGAGCGTACGCGATCCACGAAAAGTCTTTGCGACGACCCTTGAGCAAATCGGCACCGAAAAAGCTAACGTTGTCGCCATCAGTTGCGACAGTGGGAGCGGAAGTGGAATGTCGCCATTCAAGGAGAAATATCCCAACAGGTATCTAGAGGTCGGAATTTGTGAACAGACGGGCGTGGATGTCGCCGCCGGACTCGCCGTCAATGACTATATTCCGATTATCTCGGCCATCGCACCGTTTATATCGATGCGTGCGTATGAACAGATCCGCAACGACGTCGGTTACTCGCAGACCAATGTAAAAGTGATCGGATCGTCCAGCGGCCTGTCCCACTCCCCCGCAGGCTCCAGCCATCAAGCAAACGAAGATATAGCACTCATGCGCACTGTTCCAAACATGGTGATCCTAAATCCGGGTGACGGGTATGAGGTGGAGCATTCGTTGAGAGCATCGGTTGATTACGTGGGCCCGGTCTATATTCGCATGCCGCGCCACGCCACATCGGACGTTCTGCCGAGCGACAGCCGCTCCTTCGCCCTCGGGCGTGGCGAAGTGATACTAACAGGGAAGGATTTGGTCGTGTCGAGTGGAACAGTGACGGGCGCGACCAAGGAAGCGTTGGAGATGCTCCGTGGGGAGGGGATAAAACTGGCTCTCCTTAACATGACCACCGTGGCCCCGTTGGACGAGGAGACCCTCCTCGCCATGGCGGCGGATGCGCGCCAGGTATTCACCGTCGAGGAACATAGCACTATCGGCGGCCTTGGCGATGCCGTTGCCAGTTGCCTGACCGGTTATATGGCCAGCGCACCGAAAGTTACAAAGTTGGGAATACCGCCGGGCGCAATCAACACCGGACCATATCACGAACTGTTGGATTATTATGGCCTTTCCTCGACCCGCATCGCCGAATCCATTCGTCGAGTTCTGCGCGCATAATTACAGTCACTATACCCTCACTTCAGAAGGAGATGAGAATGACCGTGCAAGTGAAAACCACCATCCAGTCTCTTAACCTGGCTGTCGTGCCGGGCGAGGAAAAGTACGTCGCCAGAGTGCTTCGGCACGAGATTGATCCATGCGCTGTACAGGATATCGTCGCCATAGCCGAGAAAATCGGGGTAACACCCGGCTTTAAAAAGGTTATCGATTATTTCAAGGTAGCCCAGAATGAGACGCCGGCCGGTTTCGAGGTCAAACTGGAGATCGCGCCCGACAAGGTCCTCCGCGCGGACCTGGTTCGAAATATTTCGTACGATAAAAACGGCGTCCTTCGGCCGACGAACGTCTTGTTCTCAGCCGACAGCGCCAATCCTTACGAAGTCGCGCCCATAAAAGGCCTCTTGGCGAACCTCACATGCAATCCCGGCATTATTTATGATCTGTTCATCAACAACCCGGAAGCGAACGTCGGCAATAAATTCAAAACTCGTGACGAAGTTATGGCGGAAATCGGCAACATTCTTGGCCCCGGTTGCGACATCAGTGTGGAGCTGAACGACCCGTTTGGCGCCAGCGACGCTGAAATACTCGAGGAAGCGGCGAAGTTCAAAGAAATGTTGTCCGAATATCGAGTGGTTATCAAGGTGCCGCATACCGGGCCGGTCAACAAGGACAATGTGGGCGAGCTTCTGACTGGCGATAAGCGGTTTTCACGAAACTGCCGCACTGTCTCAACCGCCGATGCGCTCCGCGGCCATAACCTCGCACTCATGCTGCACGAACACGGCTACCGGGTCAATTTCACCTTGATGTTCGAACCGTATCAGACAGCCCTGGCGTTGCAGGCCAAGCCGTACTTTATCAATAGCTTTATCCGTCATCGCCTTATCCAGACGCAAAAAATGGAAACGCTCCTCAGGCGCTACCGGCAGGAATCCGATCGCTCGCATTTGGTGGAACTCCGCAAGCTGATGATTGGCGCCGATTATTTCACCAAAAACGAGGACAACGTCGATCTTCTTAGCGTGAAGGATCTGGCGGAACAACTGGTCGCATACCGGATGTATAACGAGTCGGAAGGTTCCGACGGCCTGGATGGCGTCAGGCACAATCTCCGCGTCATGCGCCAGTGCAACCTGGATGACACGCGGTTGATTATCTGCAGCATGGAAGGTGAAGCAAACTATCCGGACATTGACAAACTTCTCGCTTCGGACGAGTTCGTGGACATGGCTGGCCGAGTCGTCATTACCGCCGAACCCAATTATCTCGCCCAATTCACATCGACCAACCAGGTCATCTCCTACCAGAGGCGTTTTTATGAACGCTGCCAATGGTATGAGTTAGGATTAATCCTACCAAGGAGGACACACTGTGAGAATTGCTATCGGATGTGATAAGCTTGCCGTTGAATTGAAACAACACCTTATCAATGCCTTCACACAAAAAGGGCACCAATTTGTCGATATGGGCGTTAAACCCGGTGAGGATATTGATTACCCCGAAATTGGAGAGAAAGTCGCGGCGGAAGTCGCCGCAGGAGGCTGTGAACGGGGTATTCTCATCTGTGGCACCGGTATTGGCATGGCTATTTCCGCGAATAAGGTACCGGGCATTCGCGCCGCCGTGTGCCATGATATATACTCGACCGAGCGCTCCATCCTGAGCAACAACGCACATATACTCTGTTTAGGTGCCTTGGTGGTCGGCCATGCGACTGCCACAGCGCTGGTGGACAAGTGGCTGTCACTGGCCTTTATCGAAGGCCCGTCCTCGGGTAAAATTAGTAAAATCAGCAAAATCGAGCGGAAATATAAGGCGCAGGACAAGGTATTGGGATAACAATCCGAGCATGTCTGGTGATGGAGCATCGGCCGGGATGATCTTGTATTATCATGTTGAACTCGTAACAACGCTGTGCTATACTCACATCTATAAACTGAGCAAATAATGTATCAATATTTCAACCATGATGACCCTGTCCGCACGAAAGAACGGCCCATGCTTCTCGAAAAACATAGTCCGCAACCGCTGCACGTGCAGTTCGAAAACATTGTCCGCGGTAAAATCGAAAACGAGGATTGGCCGCCCAATTCCATCATTCCCTCGGAAAACGAACTGAGCAAAATCTATGGCATCAGTCGCATGACCGTGAGGGGCGTTTTGAACCGAATTGTCGCGGCCGGGCTTCTCAAGCGCGTTCCCGGCAAAGGCACATTTGTGGCGGAAGGAAAAATCGAAGGCCAGCCCCTTTCCTACCTGGGTATCCGCGAACAGCTCGAGCAGATGGGTTTCGAGACGACGACCAAAATTCTCGGAATCGACACGGTTGAAGCCACCAGCCGCATGGCCAAACTGCTCGAGTTGCGCGTGGGGGATCCCGTCTATAAGCTGTCGCGCGTTCGCTATCTTAAGGGATTGCCTCTCAGCCTGCATGTTTCGTTCCTGCCGAGGGCCTTGACGCCGTATCTGGAGACAAAGGATCTTCTCGGGGCGCAGTTGTGCGACATTCTAAAATACGAATATCACCACCCGATCATCCGCCAGATCGAAACGCTTGAATCGGTTCTTCCTTCGACCGAAGAGGCGGCCATTCTTGACGTCACCGTCGCATTCCCCCTTCTTCGGCTGGAAAACTTTTTCTATACCACCAATAACGTCCCGATGGAGTATTCACGCGTCGTTTTTCGCGGCGACAAAATCAAAATCCGCATGGAGTATGGCTCGCCCGCGAAATAGCGCCCTCCGCCCGTGTCGCGACTGCTCCTTATCCCCATGCCGATATCGTTTGGAGCGCAATGCCTGAAAACAACGTTCTGCGTTGTATATTCGCACGCACGAGTATCCGCACGTATCGGGAGGACGGTGTCCCCAAAGACGCCCTGGAAATAATGCTCAAAGCGGCGATGTCCGCACCGTCCGCCCGGAACACGCGCCCCTGGTGCTTCGTCGTTGTCACCGATCGCACTATTCTCGACCGACTCACGGACGCGCTCCCCAAGGGCTCCAGTTTACGCAAGGCGCCGGTGGCGATTATGGTCGGGGCCGACATTCCGGCGAAGCACGACAACCCCGGATACGATTTTTGGATGCAGGACTGCTCGGCAGCCACGATGAATTTACTGCTGGGGGCTGAAGCACAGGGCCTCGGCACCGTGTGGATTGGCGTGGCTCCGCGCAAGAAACAAATGGCAGACGTCGCGACGATACTTTCTCTTCCAGCCACAGTTAGGCCGCTCTGTATGGTCGCTGTTGGATACCCAGCTCCCCCCCCCAGCGCCCAAGGAAAGGTT
>JAJQBO010000262.1:0-2131 GCA_021203245.1 Planctomycetaceae bacterium | reverse complement strand
TCGGGCGGGCGCCCGGCCCACCCACAACCGGGATTCGGCGGCGCGTTACTATCCCGCCCCCCCACCTCGGGGGGGCGCGGGGGGGGGGGGGGGGGGCCCCCCCCCCCCCCCCCCCCCAGCTCCCAAGGAAAGGTTCGACCCGGATAGGATTCATTGGGAAAAATGGTAATGATCCAGTTCGATGCCGGAGAATAACTCATGAAAACATTGACCTTTGTGGAAGAATTGATGCGCGCCAAAGAATCGGGGTACGCCATTGGCGCGTTCAATATTTTCAACTATCTGTCCGCAAGAGCGGTCATTCGCGCTGCTCAAAAGATGAATCAGAGCGTTATTTTGCAGACCTCCACCCAAACCGTTAAGCGTTTCGGGCCTCTTGAAATCGGCACCATGCTCCGTCAGCTCGCCTGGAACGCATCGGTCAACGTGGTCATCCACCTCGACCATTGCCAGAACGTCGATATGGCAAAGGCCTGCATCGACGCTGGCTGGGATTCGGTGATGTTCGACGGATCGCATCACACGCTGGAGGATAATATCAAGCTGTGCCGCGAGGTTGTCTCCTACGCTCACTCACGCGGGGTTTTTGTCGAGGGTGAATTGGGACGCATCGCGGGCGTGGAAGACGATATCGCCGTCGATGAATCGAGCGCCACGCAGGTGGGGCTTGAAGAGTCGTTATACTTTGTCAAAGAGTCGGGCGTCGACGCCCTGGCACCGGCCATCGGCACAGCCCATGGTGTGTATAAGGGAAAACCGAACATCAATTTCGCGCTGGTCGAAGATTTACGCAAGGCCATGGACACGCCTATTGTTATTCACGGCGGCACGGGTCTTGGGAACGAAACATTTCGGCGGCTTATTAAGGCCGGGGGCAGCAAGATAAACGTTTCGACCGCCATCAAGCACGCCTATATCGATGGCTGCAAGGAATACTTCTCCGCCAACCCCGATAAAATCGACCCTATCGATTTCGACCAATTCCTGAACTGCAAGATCAGCGACACCACAATCGAGCACATGGAAATATTCCACGGAGAATGACGTGCCGCACTATATCTGCGACCTGCATTTACACACCGACCGGTCCGATGGCTCCAGCACGCCGAAGGAACTCGTTGACGACGCGGCAGCGATGGGAATGGCGGTCATCTCCATCACCGATCACGACGTCCGTCCCCCAACAACGGTATCGACCGACAGCGGTGAACAGGACATTGTCCACTATGCGGCGTCAAAAAACCTGCACCTGATCCGTGGCATTGAAATATCCTGCGAAACAGAGGTGGAGGACACCCATATAGTGGGGTTCGGCTGCGACTGGCAGAATCCGTTTTTAGTCTGCTCGAAGCTTCGGTGTCTGAATCAAAAATAGAAAGCTACAGGAAGTTGGTCGATGCGCTGAATTCGGACGGCATCGCAGTAACGTGGGAAGAGGTACTGGATAACAACGGCGCACCTGTCGCCGAGTCGGCCGTGCAAAAGAAAATGCTTTTCGAATTGATGGCGCGGAAGGGGTATTCCAAGAGTTGGGACGACGCCAAACTGATGATCAAGACTACCCCACGCTATCAAATCAACAGGAAGAAACCAGCCGCGATTGCTGTAATACAGGCAATACACGAGGCAGGAGGCATAGCCATACTCGCCCATCCATATCTCGTTTCCGAGATGGTTACATACGAACACAACACGATCAGTCGCGACGAGTATATTCGAGCCATGTTATCAGCGGGCCTTGATGGCATCGAGGTGAATTATCCCTACGACAAAACGAGTTATGGGGGCAACCTAACGAATGAACAAATCGCGGACGAAATTTTAGAAAAATATGGGGCATTGGTTAACGTATTGTCCGGCGTTTCAGACTACCACGCCGACCACAAAAAAGGCGTCAAGAACGCCCGTCAGATTGGCGAGGCGGGTATAGAGATTGACTATTTCAATTCGAATCCCTATCTATCAAACCTCCCATAGGGTAAAAACATACGCTAGGTATTGCCAGGCTTTCTGATCAGTGTCATATATGAACCAAAATTTCGAAGTGTAACGCTTGCGTTGCCTATTAGTCTTCGCCAGTCAAGTCCAAAATGTGGTGTAAAATACCTCCAGACAATTTATACAGGGATGC
>JAJQBO010000118.1 GCA_021203245.1 Planctomycetaceae bacterium | reverse complement strand
ACCGCCCGACTCCCGTCGGAACCTACCGCTGTACCGCTCTTTTCTCCCCGGACCGGGTGTTTCCGACGGTTTAACCCCCGTTCCGCGCGAGAGAAAAGTGGTTCGGCCGAACCTGTGCTACAAAACCGATACTAGCCGCGTTCACGCACGGTGGGGAAAAAAATCAAAAAAAAAACGGGAACGGCCATGGCCGCTCCCGTCCACTCTGTGCGCCGGGTTATCCCGTTACTTCATGTATTCGCCGACGTTTTCCTTGGTGATGAGGACGGTGGGGACGTCGACTACCTTCGGAATCGACTCGCCGGCCA
Organism: Planctomycetaceae bacterium; assembly: GCA_021203245.1. GTDB lineage: Bacteria > Planctomycetota > SZUA-567 > SZUA-567 > SZUA-567 > JAJBSZ01. The sequence goes on along the minus strand of JAJQBO010000118.1, from coordinate 16,079 downwards.
GGACCTTGGCGACCGATTCGACGCCGAGACGGCCCATGTCGAAGGGGCCCTGGGCGATGATGCCGGTGATGCCGCCGTCGCGAATGTGGGGGAAAATTTCGGTGTCGGCGTCAAAGCCGATGATCCGGCAGTCCGACTTGTCGGCCTGCACCGCTTCAAACGTGCCGAGGGTCATGGGCGAATTGGTGACGAAAACATAATCGAGATCGGGGTTGGAGGTGAGGATGTTTTCCATCGTCGTCATTGCCAGGGCGCGTTCGGAATTGGCGGGCTGCTTGGCGACAACCTCGATGCCCGGATAATCCTTGAACACGTCTTCACAGCCGGTGACGCGGTCGATGTGGGTCTGGTGGCCCATGATGCCGGTGATGAGCGCGACCTTGCCCTTGCCGTTCAAATCCTTGGCGATGAACTCGCCCGCCATCTTGCCGCCGGCATAGTTGTTGGTGCCGACATAGGCGATCTTGCGTTCCCACGGGGCGTCCGTGTCCACGAGGATGACCGGGATGCCTTCGTCCGCCGCGTTGTCCATGACCGGCATCAGCTCCTGCGCGCCGCAGGGCGCAATGGCGATGCCGTCAACACCCTGGATAATCAGGTCTTCGACCAACTGCACCTGCTGCTGGACATTGACCTCACGGTCCGGCGCCATCACCACCAGATCGATATTGCCGAGCTTTTCCGCCGCAGCCTGGCCACCGTTCCTGACGTCCTGCCAGAATTCGCTGTCCATGGCCTTGCATACCAGGGCAATGGTATAGCGTTCGCCCGCGTGGGCAAACGACGAGACGACAAGCAGCGCCGCCAGGGCCATCATGGTCATTTTCCGCATAGTTTTTCTCCTGTCTGGTCCACCGTAAACGTTCCACACTGTACACTGTGTGCCGAATTGCGATTTTATTGGGCTGTGTCCGAGCGCAATTATCCAGAAAAAAGACGTGCGCTCGTGTTTCGGGTTGTGATGGCATCGTCGGGCACTAGGAAGCTTTTAAAGCTGCGGAGAACTGCGAATGAAAGTTGATTAAGTAAAATTACAGCCGCACTTCATTTTTGTCAACGTGTTTTTGCCGTGATTCCTGTTTTGTTCCTTTATATAATAGGTTCATTATGGCCAAAATACAAAAAACCAACGCGGCCCGCATCCTCGACCGCCTCCATATCGACTATATGCTGGTGCCGTACCGGGTGGACGAATCCGACCTGGGGGCAGAACACCTGGCCCGGGAACTCGGCATCGACCTGGACCGTATCTTCAAGACCCTTGTCCTGAAGGGGGATCGGACCGGCTACTTCGTCTGCGTCGTGCCGGGCGGGGCGGAAGTGGACTTGAAGGCAGCCGCCCGCGCCTCCGGCAACAAGAGTTGCGCCATGCTGCCCCTTCGCGATCTCCAGCCGGTGACCGGCTATGTGCGGGGCGGCTGTTCGCCGCTCGGCATGAAAAAACACTTTTCGACCTACCTGGACGAGAGCGCCATCCTCCTGGATCGCATCCATGTCAGCGCCGGGATCCGGGGATTGCAGCTCCTGCTCGCGCCGGACGACCTGCTCCGCGCCGCCGACGCCGTATACGCGCCGCTGGCCGCCGGGCGCTGACGGCGTCGCCGCGGTTTTTTGTTGTGCCGGCCCCGGCGGATTGGACAATTCGCTGCGTGGGCCATTGCCATTATCGCCGTCTCCCGTAAAAAGGACGCTCTTTTGGAAAACGCTCCCGATTCACTCCATATGCTCTACGCCCTCGGTATCCTCGCCGTCGCGGTCGTGTTTTTCGTCATGGGGAAAATTCGCACCGACCTTGTCGCCCTGTGCGCGCTCCTCGCCCTGTTGGTCCTGGGCGTGCTGGACACGTCGGAAGCCTTTACCGGCTTTTCGAACCCGATCATCTTCACCACCGCCGGCATGTTCGTGATCAGCGGCGCAATCGTCCGCAGCGGCCTGGCGGCGGTCGTGTCGCAGCGCATCCTCGGCATCGCCGGCAACCGCGTGCACGTCCTCTTCATGATGATCATGCTGCTGGCCGCCGTGATCGGGTCCCTGGTCTCCAACACCGGCACCGTCGCCATCATGATGCCTATCGTCGTGTCCCTGGCCATGTCCATCGACGAAAGCCCCAGCCGCTTTCTCATGCCGCTCGCGTTCATGTCGTCCATCGGCGGCATGTTCACCCTGATCGGCAACTCGCCCAACATGGTGGTGAACGCCCTGTACGTGCGGGCGGGCTTTCCGTCGCTGCACCTGTTCTCCTTCTTTCCGGTCGGCGTCGTGTGTTTTCTCTTCGGCATGCTCGTCCTCGCGCCCGCGACCTCCTATTACCTATCCCGACGCAAACGCAGCGCCAAGGAAAGCGTGCGCACCGGCGTGACCCACAAGGATCTGGTGAAAAAATACCACCTCGCCGAAAGCACCTACGTGCTGCGCCTGAGCGAGGGATCGGACCTGGCCGGTCAGTCCTTGGAGGACTTGCGCCTGCCGGAACGGTACGGCGTCCTGGTGCAAGAGGTGTCGCGCCCGGCCGAGCACAAGGGCCTGTTCCAGCCGAAAAACCTCTCCTTCGCCGCCGGACCGGGCGTGCGGCTCCAGACGGGCGACTATATCCGCGTCCTCGGATCGCCCACCGGCGTCCAGGCCATGGTGGACGCGGGACGGGTGGAGGTGGAAAGCCACTACACCGGCGGCGAAGGGCGGGAGATGTTCCGCCTCGGCTCGGGCGGCATCTGTGAACTGGTGCTGATGTCGTCGTCGCGGCTGGTGAAACGCACCGTCGTCGAATCCAACCTGCGCGCCCAATACGGCATTACCGTCCTGGGCATCCAGCGCGGCAACCAATACCTCATAGACGCCATCAAGGACCAGACCATGCAGTCCGGCGACGCCCTGCTGGTGCAGGGATCCTGGACCGCCCTCGACCGCCTCGGAGACGCGAGCGACATGAACTGGGTCGTCGTCGGCCGGCCGAAGCCGGGCCTGGGCATGGTGGAGAAAATCCCGATGGTGGCCCTGGTTCTCGTCCTCATGATCCTGGCGATGGCGTTCAACCTGGTGCCGACCGTGGTGGCGGTGATGCTGGCGGCGACGGTGCTGGTGTTCGGCGGCCTGTTCAAGAACATGGACGAGGTGTACTCGGTCGTCAACTGGGAGACCTTGGTGCTTATAGCCTGCCTCCTCCCCATGGCGACGGCGATGGAAAAGACGGGGGTGGTGGGCATTTTCAGCGAAAACATGGTGGCGCTGTCCGCCGACTACGGGCCCCGGGTGGCGTTGGCGGCGATTTACGCCGTGGCGTCAGTCATGAACATCTTCATCTCCACCACGCCGGTGGCGCTTCTGGTCGGGCCGGTGGCGATGCAGGTGGCGCTTGGCATGGGCTATAGTCCGCTGCCGTTCCTGTTCGCCGTCGCCACCGCGTCGTCGATGTGCTTCGCCAGCCCGTTTTCGACGCCGTCCAACGCCCTCGTCATGTCGGCGGGGCGGTATACCTTTATGGATTATGCGAAGATTGGCCTGCCGTTGCAGTTTCTTATGGGGGTGGTGATGGTGCTGGTGCTGCCGTGGCTGTTTCCGTTTTAAATGCGATACGGGATAGTGATGGCCTTTTTCCGCATTGCTTTTTTCGCGGCGTTCTCAATTCCTTACCCAGACGCGCCATTATTTCCATATCGTCACCCCGGCGGGAAAAACGTCCGCTTCATCCTGAACGGGAAGCTGTGCCGGGGCAGGCGGGATGGGCGTGGACGGCAGGGAATCCTGAAGTGTAGTGGAACAAAGGGTCATTCGCCCTTGCCCCGGCACAACCACACGCGTGCGCGCTGGTCGACGCCGCACCGCCGGGGTGACGAGTGGGGGAATCCGATGCGGACCTTTTGCAGACATTCCGACGGACTTTTCGGTATGCTTATAAACCTCATGCCGTAAGTAAACCACTTCACAACACCTTGAATGAGAATGGGGGCGGCGCGTGTGCGTCGCCCCCATTGGGTATGGCGTATTCGGGAGTGGATGATCCGGATATGGTGCGCGATTCCTTCAGCAACCTGTCCCTCAACCCAGCCCCCTCCGGGGGCGAGGGAGCTTGTTTATCCTGTTAATTTGCCTTGCCGTTTTCGAATTCGTAGTTCCAGCGCAGGCTGGCCTGATCGGCTTCGGGCATGAATTTGCCGTCGCCGAAGAAAAGGGCGAGTTCACGTTCGGCCGATTCGACCGAGTCGGAGGCGTGAACAAGGTTGAAGCCCTTGGACAGGCCGTAGTCGCCACGGATGCTGCCCGGTTCGGCGGCGCGGCCGGAGGTTGCGCCGATCATCTTGCGCACCACAGACACCGCCTCGACGCCGGCAAGGGCCATCACCACCACCGGGCCGGAGGTGATGAAATTCACCAGGCCGGGATAAAACGGCTTGCCTTTGTGCTCGGCATAATGTTTTTCCGCCGTCTCGCGGGTGATCATTTCCATCCGCATGCCGGAAATGACCAGACCCTTTTCTTCGAACCGGGCCAGGACGCGGCCGACCAGACGGCGGGCGACGCAATCGGGCTTGAGAATGACGAGGGTTTTTTCCATGGCTGTCTTCCTTTTTCGCAAATGACGGGAATGTGCTGCAATGAGCCGACAGTATCGCCGATCTTTGCAAAAAACGCGAGGCCTTTCGCGGCGGCTCAACCCTGCTTCCAGCCGAGCCGCTCGAGCAGCTTGCGATGGCCCGAGGCGAAGGCGAGGCCGGAAAGTTCCGCCGACGTCATCCACGCCCCTTCGGGCGCTTCGCCGAGGGCGGAGCCGGACCCGGCGACGCGGCAGTAATACCCGTGCATGGTGATGCGGTTGGTGGTGTAGCCGTGACGGAAGACGCCGATTTTTTCGCCCCGCTCCACCGTCATGCCGTAGAGTTCCCGCACGATGCGGACCAGGGCCGATTCCGGCGTCTCGCCGTCCGGCACGACGCCGCCCGGAAATTCCCACAGTCCCGGCCAGACGCCGCCGGGCGGGCGCTTGTGGACAAGCACCCGTCCGCCCCGGATGATGACCCCGGCCGCCGTCTCCACCTCCCGGTACACTGTTTTGACCCGGCCCGCCGGCCGCTCGGCGACAGTGCCGCGTTCGCGGGCCAAACAGAACAAGGCGACCGGGCAGCCGCCGCAGCGTGGCGCTTTACCGCAAACGAGCGCGCCCAACTCCATCAGGGCCTGATTGAAGACGCGCGGTCGGGCGTGGTCCAGCCCGCGCCGGACCGCTTCGGAGACCGCCTCCCTGACGCGGCGGTCCGCCACCGGGACGTCGATATCGAAGAGGCGCGAAAAAATGCGCAGCACATTGGCATCGACGGCCGGGACCGGCAGGTCGAAGGCGATGGAGGCGATGGCCCCGGCCGTATACTCGCCCACGCCGGGCAGGGCGCGGATATCGTCCACGTCGCGAGGAAATATGCCGTCGAAACGGGAGACTATCCGCTTGGCGGCGGCATGGAGATTGCGGGCGCGGGAGTAGTAGCCGAGGCCCTCCCAGGCCGCGAGGATGGTGTCCTCGTCGGCGGCGGCGACGGCGCCGACATCGGGAAAGCGCTGCATCCAGCGGCGGTAATAGGCGACGCCCCGTTCCATCTGCGTTTGCTGGAGCATTATCTCGGAAATCCAGATGCTGTAGGGGTCGCAGGTTTCGCGAAAAGGCAGGGGCCGCCTGGCTCTGTCGTACCATGCGGTCAGGGCCCGGGCAAAGGCGCGGTCGTCGAGTGGGGGCAAGGATAATGGCTGTTTCATGCGTTCGGATGGTACCGATGCGGCCCGCCCGATGGAAGCGAAAACCGTCTTTTTACCTCCACTCTTGTCCAAAACACGATCGCCGAGTGTATATAAGGGTATGCCCGTAACTACCATAGGGGCACCTTGCCCCGGCACAACCTCGCGTTCATTTCCCGGTTCACCGTGCAAGACGCCGGGATGACGTTTGGGGGGAATGCGCTGTCTTTTGGCGCAAAGAAGCGTCTTTTCCCGAAAACGAAGCGATTCCCCGAAAACGTCACCCCGGCGGGGAAACAGTAAACCGGGCGAAAAACGGGCGGTTGTGCCGGGGCAAGGTGGACAGATCGCCGCTCCGTCAATGTTTTGGACAGCAGTTATTTTTTCCCCACTTTTTTATAGTGATGGCTTAGCGACGCCACTGCGGGTAAGATAGCTACAGGGCGGCAGGGACTTTTATTGGAGGAAATCCAATGGCTAAAACCGTGATAGGTGTTGTCGTCGGCAGCGCGCGCACAGGGTCGTTTACGAAAATTGTGGCAGACACGATTGTGGAACTGATGCCCGATTCGTTCGACATGCGGCATATCCAAATCGCCGATTTGCCGCTCTACAACCAGGACTACGACGACGGCGCCACGCCGGAACGGTACGATTCGTACCGGAAGGAGATCGCCTCGATGAACGGCTTCCTGTTCGTCACCCCCGAACACAACCGCTCGATTCCCGCGCTGCTGAAAAACGCGCTCGACATCGCTTCCCGCCCATCGGGCGAAAACAAGTGGAGCGGCAAGCCGGGCGGGTTGGTGAGCGTGTCGCCGGGCGGCATCGGCGGCTTTGGCGCCAACCATATCACCAGGCAGTCGCTTTCCTTCCTGAACGTGTACATGATGCAGCAGCCGGAGGCGTATGTGGGCAACGTCACCGCCATGATCAATGAAGAAGGCAAGATTGTCGAGGAACGCGGGCGGCAGTTTTTGAAAAAGGTGGCTGACGAGTTTGCGGCGTGGGTGCACCGGTTCAGGTAACGCGATCCAATCGACGATGGACTATTCATGGGGCATCACCCTCACCCCGGCCCGCTCCCTCAAAGGGAGAGGGAGAAGCGCAAAAAACGCCGCCCGCAGTGATTGCGGGCGGTTTTTTCATGTGGTGATAACCATGTCTAATTCATCGGCAACAACTTCTGGTTGCGCCTGGGCGGGGGCGGCAGGCTCTTGCGGCCGTTGTCGCCGTTTTTCCCGTTCCTGCCGTTTTTGCCCTCGCCCTCGACCAGGGTCGACAGGCGCTCGACCAGGGTGTTGAGGCGCTCGGATTGGAGGTTGAGTTCCTCGGACGAGCGGGCGGTGTCTTCCGCATTCGAGGCGTTGTTCTGGGTCGCCTTGTCGAGCTGGGCGACGGCGGTGTTGATCTGGTCCACGCCGAGAGCCTGCTCGTTCGTCGCGGCGGTGATTTCGGAAATAAGCCGGCCGACCTCCTGGGACCCGGTCTGGATGTCTTCGAAACATTGTTTCAGGCGGTCGGCGATGGCGGTGCCGTTGTGGACGCGGTCGACGGTGCGGCCGATAAGGCTGGTCGTTTCGTTCGCCGAGGTGGCGGTGCGCTGGGCGAGGTTGCGGACTTCGTCGGCGACGACCGCAAAGCCCTTGCCGGCCTCGCCGGCGCGGGCGGCCTCGACGGCGGCGTTGAGGGCCAGGAGGTTCGTCTGGAAGGCGATGTCCTGGATGGTCTTGATGATCTGGTTGATCTGGCTCGCCGATTCGCTGATCTCGGTCATGGCGGACGTCATGTCGGCGACGGCCTCTGTCCCTTCCGCGATGTTTTTCGCGTTTTCGCGGGTGGTGTGGTCGGTCTGGCCGGCGTTGTCGGCGTTCTGCCTGGTCATGGACGCCATTTCCTCAAGGGAGGAGGAGATTTCCTCCAGGGCGGACGCCTGGCTGCTGGCCCCGTCGGCGAGGGAGGTGCTGGCGTCGGCGATGGCGGCGGCGGTCGTGGCGACGGTCTCGGACGCGGCGGTGGTGTTGGCCGAAATGTCGGCAAGGACGCGGGTGGTGCGGCCGACCAGAAGGGCGAGGACGCCGATACAGACCAGGATCATAATCGCCCCGGCGACGACAATGATGGTGACGCCCCGATAGACAGGCGCAAGCGCCTCCCGCTCAGGCACCGACAGGACCATCTGCCAGCTCTGGCCGGTGCCGGCGATTTCAAACGGGCACATGGCGAGGATGACGTACTCGCCGGTGACGAGGGAGTAGTTCCGCTGGATATCGGGTCTGCCGGTGCGGAAGGAGTTTTTCATCGCCTCGGCCACGCCTGCATTGACGTTGTCGTAGACCGATTTCATCAGCAGGCTGCTGCTGGGATGGGAGACGATATTGCCGTCCTGGTCGAGGAGGAAGGCGTAGCCGCTGTCGAAAACTTTGATGGAATTGACCATGGCGGCAATCGGCTCGATCAGCAGGTCGCCGGCGACGACGCCGATGGTGCGGTTGTTCCTGGTCATGGGAACCGCCGCGGTGGTGATGAGGACGGTGGTGCCGGCGACTTCGTAGTAATAGGGCGCGATGATGTTCTGCCTGCCCATGTCGCGGGAGCGGGTGTAATAGTTGTCCTGGCCGGGGGTGTCGTAGTCGGCGGCAGGTTCGATGCCGGTGCGGCTATTGAGGTTGTATACGTAGGGAACGTAGCGGCCGGTACCGTCGTTGTAGGGCGCGACATTCCTGAACTCCGCGTCGCGGCCGTCGAAGGCGTCTGGCTCGAAAATGGCCCAGACCGCGAACATCCGCTCGTTGGCGTTGTTGATGTTGGCGATCATCTGGTTGACCTGTTCGCGGTCGGCCCGGTCGGTGCCGGCGAGGCTCTCGAGGGTGGCGGCGAGGGAACTGATGCCGCCGAAAGACATCTCCATGTCCGCCTTGAGCCGGTTGGCGTAGCGGTAGGAGAGGGATTCGAGGTTGTCCTCGGTCAGCCGGGTGGCTGTCGCCGAGTAGTTTCGGGCAATGACGACGATAATCACCGCGATTCCCAGGAGAAGAATCAGCGAGATGGGGAGGATAATCCTCCATTTAAAGGAAAAGGATCTCATACCGGGTCTCCATGACAGTACACCGTCCACTGGACAGTGCGTGGGTTGTAGGCGGCGACACCCTCACCGCATTGGATTGTCGAGATGGCTATAGTGTACATGAGGAATGGTTGCCGCGTCCCGGGAAATTTTCCGATACCGGCTATTTTTGCCCGCCGCGCGATCGGATTCTCGGACCGCCTGTCGCGACACTTCACCTCCAGTTATTGCATCCACTGTATAAACAAGAGGTTGTTAGAGACAGCGGCACGGGTTACGTTGCCGCCGGGGTGGCGGCCTCAGCGAGGATAACTTTCTGGGCAAAACTGAATTGCGCGTTGATTTGCTCGATGAAATGAGATGTTTTTTGTATCTTTGCGGTGCGACAGATACCCCATGCGGTAGTGGTTTAGGAAGAAAACTACGGGGATGGCTTGGTAGAAACCGTCGAAACGCGTCAGGGAGTGGTTTATCACAAATCATTATGGATACTGTCCATTGAGGCCATGCTTAGGACCATACCGCCTCCCTCCCGCCGACGCGCGACCCGGTAAGGGATCGCGCGCGGGGAAGGGAAAACGGCCGGTCGGAAGACGGCAAGAGCTTCGTCCACTCCAGCGGTCAGGCGTGATACGGGAGCAGTTTTGAATCGACCTGGCGGGCCGAAGACGGGAGCGCGCGGCGCTTCCGCGCCCGACGAGCCGCTCGCGCCGGTGGTGAGGCGCAGGAGTTCCGCCACCATGTCGTCCAACTGCCGGGCCTGGGCCGTCAATTCTTCGGCGGCCGAGGCGGCCTGTTCCGCCGACGCCGCGTTTTCCTGCGTGACCTTGTCCATCTGCGCGACGGCCGTATTGACCTGATCGACGCCGTGCGCCTGCTCGTTGGTCGCGGTGGCGATCTCCTGCACCAGCCGGGTGACGGCGGTGGCGGATTCGTGGATGTCGGCAAAACTCTGGTCGAGATGTTTCGCCACGTCGGAACCGTGGTGCACCCGGTCGATCGTGCCCTGGATTAGCTGGGTGGTGTCCCGCGCCGCCTGGGCCGAACGCCCGGCGAGGTTGCGCACCTCGTCGGCGACGACGGCAAGACGGCAGGGTTATCGGCGTCGTCGGCGGCGACATCATGATGTAGCCCATCGCCGACGAAATGGCGCGACTGAAGATTTTCGACAGCGGCTATGCCACCCTGATCAGCCAGGACGGCACCGTCGTCTACCATCCCAACCGGGACGTCTGGATGAACCCGGTCTACAGCATTATTGACGAAACGCTGGGCCAGGCGGTCCGTACCTCCCTGGCCGACGGCCAGGCGCGGGACGTCGAGATCGTCTCGAAGGTGACAGGCAACCGTTCGCTGGTGGCGGTCGCCCCCTATGCCGTCGCGGGGACTGGCTCGTCCTGGATGATTATCCTCGCCGCGCCGGTGAACGAAGCGATGGCCGAGGTGAACGCGGGGGTGCGGATTATCGTCCTCATCGGCGCGGTGTTATTGATTCTCGCCATCGTCGTGTTGTACTTCCTCGTCTCCGGCATCACCCGCACCCTGGCCGCGATCATCGACGGTCTCAGGAGCGCGTCCCATCACGTCACTTCGGCCGCGAACGAGATTTCCCGTTCGTCCCAGAACTTTGCCGAAGGCGCGACAGAACAGGCGGCCTCGCTCGAACAGACCTCCTCCGCCCTCGAAGAGACCGCCTCCATAACCCGGCAAAACGCCGACAACGCCTCCAAGGCCGACGACCGCCGGGGTGACGATGGGGAAACGTTCCGGTTTAGTGGTAAAACGGGATGTCGTCCGGATTCACTCCGGGCGGGAGCTGGATCTTGACGACCGAGCAGGACGGCCCGGTTTTGATGATTTCGGACGGATACGTTTGCAGCAGTTCGGCAAACGGGTCGCCGCTGACCGCCGGCGGCGCGGGGGGAGGGGCCTGGTACAATACCTCCTCCTCGCCGGCTGTGGCCGGGAACATGGACAGAGCCAGCGCCGCCGTCATGAATGCAACCGTTCGTCGTGTGACCACTCGTATTCCTTTGTCCTGGAGAAGGCGTGCTCACCCCATAGTTTCCAGTTTCAACATACCGCGGTTTTTGTCCACGGTAAACCGCCGCGCCGCTGCATCATGCGGTCAAGAGGCCGCTCTCCACCGCGCGCTTGTAGCGTTCGTATTTTTCGTCGTAATGCGTTTTGAGGCTGTGGTCGGGTTCGATGCGTTCCTTCACCTTGACGAGCCGCTCGACCGCTTCGGTATAATCGCGGCACGCGCCCGACCCGACCAACGCGGTCATGAGGGTCCCGAGAATGCCCAATTCCTCGCCATACACCGTCTCGACCGGGCGGCCGAGAATGTCGGCGAACATCTGCAGCCATACCGCCGATTTCGCCGCGCCGCCGGTGAGCCGTATGGTATCGGCCTTGTCGCCGAAGCCGCGCAACCGTTCGAAATGGTAGCGGTGGGAAAAACAGACGCCCTCGTACACCGCCCGAATCATGTGCGCCTGGCCGTGCAGCGCGCGGAGGCCGAGAAAACACGCCGATCCGGCGCGGTTGACGTGGTTACTGAACACGAAAGGCACGAATACCACCGGCGAATCGGGCCCGGCCTGGTTCAGCATGGCTTCGCAATAGTCGTAGATCGACGTCCCGTCGGCGGCGCACCGTTCCGCCCGATCGGCAAGCATCGCGCCCAGAAACCACTCGAGATTGCCGGCCCCGGTGGGGCTGGCGTCGCAGACCAGATGCCAGCCGGGAATGCAATACAACGAATCCATAGACAGTTCCGGCTCGATGACCGGGGTGCGGCTGATGTACTGGTTGATGCTCCAGGTGCCGCCTATGGCGCTGTCCAGCGATTCGTCCACCACGCCGGAGGCGATGGCGCAGGCGGTGATGTCCATGGTGCCGCCATAGACGGGCGTGCCCGCCCGCAGCCCGCTCGCTGACGCGGCGGCGGCGGTGACTGTGCCGCAGCAGTCGCTGGAATCCCGCAGGGGCGGGAACTTGTCCTCGAGATCCAGGAGATCGAAATTCCGCAAAATCTCCCGGTCGGGAAGGGCGGTACGCTGGTTCAGGAGATGCGCGCCAGACATCTCGGTCTTTTCCAGAAACGCCTCGCCGGTGAGACGAAAACGGAGGAGGTCTTTCAGGAGAAAGACGTGGCGGGTGCGGTGGAGCACCTCCGGCTCGTTGTCCCGCAGCCATTGCAGCAGCATCGGCGGCTGGCCGCCCCAGATCGACTGCATCGTCTTGGGAAGGTTTATCCGGTGGCGGCCGCTCTCCCGGCACTGGACCGCATACTTGTCGGCCCGGGTATCGGTGGAAACGATGCCGTTGTGGGTCTGGCGTCCGTCAGCGTCGGCAAGATAGAGGCCGTTGCCGGTGCCGGTCAGGGCGATGCCGGCGATATCGCCGCCGCTCAAACCGGCGTCGGCGAGGACCTTCCGGATCATGTCGAGGTTGGCCTGCCAGACATCGTCCAGGTTCTTTTCCGTCCGTCCGGGCGCAGGCATGATCATGGCCGTTTTTCTGGCGGCGGTGGCGACGATGCCGCCCCGCTCCATGTCGAGTATGGCCGCCTTGGTCATGGTGCCGCCGTTGTCAAGACCGAGAAAATAACGTTTTTCCACGGCTGTCTCCCGTCATGTGGAGGGCTGGTGCAGATGGCTGGCGATAAAGCGCTCGCAAAACAGCCTGGGCGAATTGGTGAAGGCGTCGCGGGTCGTGCCGGCCATGTGCGGGGCGAGGGTGACGTTGTCCAGGGTCAGGAAGGGATGGCTGTCCGGCAACGGCTCCTGGTCGAACACGTCCAGGGCCGCGCCCATGAGGGTACCGTTTTGCAACGCCTGAACAAGCGCCGTTTCGTCGACAAGCCCGGAGCGGGCCGTGTTGACGAAATACGCGCCCCGCTTCATGCGGGCGAATTGGGCCGGGCCCAGCATATGCTTGGTCGCGTCGGTGAGGCGCATGTGGATTGTGACGATGTCGGAGGCGGCGAGGAGGTCGTCCAGGGTCGCGGAGCGCTCGAGGCCGGCGGGGAAGTCGGCGAGATAGGGGTCGTACACCATGAGGCGGCAGCCGAACGGTTCGAGGAACCGCGCCACCAGGCCGCCGATATGGCCGAGACCGATTAGCCCCACCGTTTTGCCGAAAAGCTCCGGGACCATGCCGGTATTGACGTAGTTTTTCCTGAACACGCCGTCTTTCATGGCGTCATGGCCGCGCGCGATATTCTTGATTTCGGCCAGGATCAGGCCGACGGTGAATTCGGCCACGGCGCGGGCATTGCGGCCCGGCGTGGGAATGACCTCGATATCCCGCGCGGCGGCGGCGGCGAGGTCGACGTTTTCCAGGCCGGCGCGGAGCACCCCGACGGCGCGAAGCTTTTCGGCGCGTTCCAGAAGCCGCGCGCCCACCGGGGCGAACTGGACGACCAGCAGTTCGTAGTCGCCAATATCGTGGACGATGTCGGCCGGCAGGTCGAGGGCGTTGGCCCCCTGTTGCTCGACCAGCAGGTTGTCGGTTTACAGGGCTTCGGTATCGGGATGGAACCATTCGCGCACCGTCACCTCGTGGCCGAGGTCCTGCAGCGCGGTAAACCCCGCCGCCATGACCGGGGCGGGGATGAAGTTGTCGCCAAGGGCAAGGACGCGCATCGCGTCTCCTTTCGTGAACAAGGTCAATAGCGGTTGACGCTCATGGTGAGGCGGAGCTTTTGCCGCGCCTGGTTGCGGAGGCCGGCGGTGAGGGGGGCGAAGACGCGGTCGGGCAGTTCGTCGGCCCGGGCCGCGGCGAGTTCGGCCGCCCTCGCCAGGCCCGCGTTCATGGCTGGGCGCATGTCGGCGTAGATGTTCAGCTTGGTGATGCCGCCGGTGATGGCGGGGACGAGCTGGTCTTCGGGCGTGCCGGAGCCGCCATGGAGGACCAAGGGCACGTCGGTCACGGCCGCGATTTCCTCCAGGCGCTGGAGATCGAGGACCGGCTTGGCCGCGTAGACGCCGTGGGCGGTGCCAATCGAAACAGCGAGGACGTCGACATCGGTCTGGTCGACGAATTACTCGACTTCCGCCGGGTCGGTGAGGCGGCCGTCGCCGGTGCTGGCCCCGCCGAGATCGTTGCCGGCAACAAAACCGAGTTCCGCCTCGACCGTGACGCCCCGGGCGTGGGCGTAGCGGACGATGTCGCGGGTCTGGGCGATGTTTTCCGCAAGGGGCAGGTGGGACCCGTCGAACATGACGGAGGAAAACCCGACCGCGATGCAGCGTTTGACCAGGTCGAACGATGCGGCGTGATCGAGATGGAGGACCACGGGAACGGTATAGGCGGGGGCGACGGCGCGAACGATGCCGGCGACATAGTCCAGCCCGACGCCCTGGAGGTCGTGCTCGAGCGCAGCGAGGATGACAGGCGCGCGCTCTTCTTCGCACAGGTCGAGAATGGCGCGCGGGAACAGGTCGGGGGTGATGTCGAAGGCGGTAACGGCGTAGCGGTGTTTTTTTTGCATGGGGAAGGACTTCATTGAGGGTGCAGAGCATGGGGAGACTCCCGTGGGTAAAAAAAAGTGGAAATGTCGGTTGTTAATCGCGAGTTATATGGTAAACTTACAATATGAATGATGAAAGTCAAACACAAGACGCGGATTTCCGCGAAAAAATTCCGCCCGTTTGCGCACAATACGGCCGCTTTGAACTGGTATTCCGCCTTTTCACCTGATAGTCTTTGAGAAGAAACCAGACCCGGTTCACGGCGGAAGAGAAGGCGGATCAGCTTATGGCGACCAGCAATCAGGCGGCGCGCCTGGAAAAGGAACTCCTGTTACTGCGGCGCAACGGCTTTATGGGTATCGCCGAACTCGCCCAGCAGTGCGACGTGTCGGAAATGACCATGCGGCGCGATCTGCGGCTGCTGGCCAAGCAGGACAAGGTGCGCATGGTCTACGGCGGCGCGACCTGCGCAAAATCCGAAGGCGACATCGGCTCGTACCTCCTGAACCGGGAGAAGGACCGGAACCGGGCGGCCAAACTGGCTATCGGGCGCGAGGCGGCGGGGCTGGTCGAACCGCACGACGTCATCCTGCTCGACTCCGGTTCCACCGTGGAGGCGATGACCGAATTTCTCGGCGACGACGATCCGCGAACCATACTTTGTTACTCCCTGAACATATTTGAGGCAGCTCTACCATTGTTGCAGAGCCGTATCGTCATCACCGGCGGCATTTTCCATCGGGAATCCCTGATCATCACCGGACCGGACGCCGTCCCGACCCTGCAACGTTACCGGGTCAACAAGTTCTTCTTTGGTGCGGGCGGGCTCCACAAGGACTTGGCCGTCACCTGCAACAGCGACGAGGCGGTGCCGATCAAACGCGCCATGTTCCCGAGCAGCCTGGAACGGGTGCTGATGCTGGATTCGTCCAAGTTCAACCGCGTGACGTCGTATCACCTTGCCGAATTTGCGGATATAACCACGGTGATAACGGACGACGGCATCCAGGACGAATACCGCGAGCTCCTCCAGTCGCTGGGACTGCGGCTCATCATCGCCGAGACCGGGCCGGAAGACGACGCTGATACGCCAAGTTAAAATTATTTCAAAAGTCACGATAAATAAATTGACTAAGCTCGTTTCGTCGTTTATTATGTGAATATATAGAAAAGTCAATATAAAATAATTTAAAATGCCTGCGTGCCAATATGCACGGCCGTGCAGGCGCCGGAATCCACAAAACCCCTGGTGGTCGCCCGTGTGAGACAGTCCGGCTGTCTCTGTGGCTGTATTTTTCCTATTTCGTCCGCGTCCGGGACGGAAGTGACGAGAGAGTGCGTAACCCCCCTGCAACCGATTGTCGCCCGTGGGCACGCTCCGAACGGTCGGAGGGCTGCCGGTGCGGAGCTTTGTCCTTTTCCGGAGGAAGAAGGGATGCGTACCATCACCACTCTGCTGCTGTGCGCCGCGCTGGCCGCCGTCTCGGGCCTGGCCGCCGCCGACGACGACCCGACCGACCAGAGCCGCCTCATCAAACCGGTCGACAAGCCGCTGAACTTCGTCTTTATCCCCAAACTCATCCACCCGTGGTACGACACGGTGCGCCAGGGAGCCGAATATGCGGCCGCCGAGTTCAAGCAGGCGGGCATCACCGTCACTGTTCGTTTCGATCCGCCGCCGGTGGCCGACCTGAACGAGCATATCAAGAAAATCGAATCAGCCATAAGCTCGCGCCCCGACGGCATCGCCGTCGCCGAGTCAAGTCCAAAATGTGGTGTAAAATACCTCCAGACAATTTATACAGGGATGC
>JAJQBO010000177.1 GCA_021203245.1 Planctomycetaceae bacterium | reverse complement strand
CATCCCTGTATAAATTGTCTGGAGGTATTTTACACCACATTTTGGACTTGACTGAATGAAGCATATGTCCATGGCCAGGAACCAAAGCTGGTCACCCATGACGACAACGCGGACCGTGTACCCGAGGTCGGGGTTGATGAACATGCGCGGTGCCGTGTCCTGCGTAACGGGCTGGTTGTCCATGATGCACCTCCTACCGTCGACGATGCGGCGACATAGTGGGTAAAATCGGTTTTTTGCGAATATCTAGAGCAATTGGCCAGGCTGGCGGACAACAAGCCGCGCCATATGCTTCGCGGGCCAAGCGGCGGTGAAGGCGGACGGAACGGCGACGGTTTCGGCGGTGTCGTGGTAATACCGCTCAAGGTCGGCGTCGAAGCGCGGCCGCTCCGTCCAGAGACAGGAGCCTGCGGCGTCCTTTGTGATCCATACCTCCATCGAGACAGTGGCGGCAGCGAGAAGGTCAGGGCAACAGATTATCATGATGCGGCCGCCTAATTGGCACAAGCGCGACGCTGGCGGCGGGCAGGGCGGTCGTTGTTCTGCAGGTTGTTCATTTTCCACCGCTCCCGCCTCTTCAGACCCGCGTCCATGGTCAATATTTCGGGAGCGACCATATGCAGCGCGATAAGGTCGAGGTGTTCGATGTGATACTTCGCCTGAACACCTTGTTTAGCCTCGCCGGCGGATGGCTTGAAAAGGTCGGGCTCTTTGGCCTTTTTCCGAAGCCAATCGCCGCAGTGGCCGAGGTAATGGCCCGCATCCTGTTGGTTCAGAAAGACAGGGATGACGCCAAGGATGACCACCCGTTTCTCGCCGATAGCCATAGCCGCTCCGATTTGCCTAATTTTCGGTTAAAGTTGATGTAAGTCGTTATATATTAATGATTAATAAGTTACGGTAACCCGGACGGCGGTGGGGTCAACTGATACCAGAAATCTTGGGGGGTTAAGCTTGCATCTCGCCGTATCCCATGTATTATAAAGATGTTATTTGACAGGAAGATATCCGAGAATGAAGTTCTCGAACGTAATGCGATCCACGGGTTCGTTCTTGGACGGCGCGCCCATGCGTGCTCCGACACGGACCCCTCTACGGATACACGCCCTACGGAGACAGACCTTGTCCGAATAGTGGACGCCGACGTGGTTCGCCCAGGCATAGCAAAAATCCCAGGAGAGCCAGTTGACCGTTTTGGCAGGGTAAGTGAAAATTGAGTTTGTCAACTCATTTATGTTGAAAATCAAAAACTATGGCTCGACCAAAAAAGCAAAGAACCCCTAAAACGTTATTTAGCAAGAGACTCTATCGAATATTGGGTGATAAAAATATTCATGAGTTTGAAAATAAATATGGGCTTTCAAGTGGCCAAATCAGCCGCTTTTTTGATGGCGCGGAGCCGCGTCTTTCAGCGATTGAAGCCATAGTGAAAGGGACTGGATGCCGTGCGGATTGGCTCCTTTTTGGAGAGGGTGAGCCATTCGGAAGTGGTCAAGGTCGAGAGGATATTATTGACAGCCCGCCCAAGCACAATGCCGAACGATGGAATGAGGAGATCCCCTTTGTTCGTCCCGACTCGCTCCAAATTGTCGGCGAAGCAGCCGCCGATGAGACACAGGGAAGTCGTGCGGGCGTTTTTGGTGAGGATGATCGGGCTATATGGGATGCGGTCGACATTCCGCCAACGACTCGCATGGTCCGCATAATCGGCGACTCGATGTCCCCCGTTTTGCTTGACGGTCAATATGCGATGGTGGGTGAGGAATATCCCGAAGGAAAGATTACGGAGAATCGGGAAATTGTGGTGGCTCAAGTTACCGATGGTTTAATGGATTTTTCCCCTGTTGACAGCCATTGGGAGGGAGTTTATTGTAAGCGGGTTGTCGATTCTGGTGATACATGGTTGTTCTTGTCCATCAATCCCGTAGGCGCTCCGTTTACTGTGGCGAAATCCAATTGTAGGCTCTGGCCGGTAATCGGTGTGTGGTTTGGCGGTCATGGTAGGCCGCCAGCAGAGGATTGATATCCTTTGGAGGGGAAAGATATGTACCAGTACAAGACCGTGCCTGCCCCCAACCGTCCTAGTGGCCAATAATGACAAGGAAAAAGCTGATGTGGTGCGTCTATTTGGTGATCTAATCAATCGTGAATGTAACGATGGGTGGGAGTATTATTCGCTTGAGACTATTGCCGTAGCTGTGAAACCTGGGTGCCTTGGTGTCCTGACAGGGGCGAAGCAAACGGAGACACTGTTCAATATGTTGGTTTTCCGTAAGCAGCAGTAATTTATTCGGGAGAGGATTATGTCTTTCAAACACAGTGTGCTAAGAATGCTTTTTGTTTTTGCCGTCACGATACCTCACACGTTTTCCGCTGATTTCAGCTTCGATGAGTATCAGTTCGATTGGATCGTTTATAATAAAGGCGACACCAAGTTCAGCTTAATTAAAACAGAAGAAACCACCTTTGTTCGAGTCAATAGCACATTCATGCATGCCGATTTCACACCTGAAGAAGCTATGGCAATTGCGACCGAACTAAAGCGGACGGACGAGTTATGGCAGGAAATGAAGGGTAGTCCTACAGATGATAAAAAAGAGGTTAGGATAAAGGATGCAAGCGTAGCCTATGTTTGGAGTACAAAAGAGGGCTTCAGTGTTAAGCTCTCCCAACGCAAAATTTTCGGGTTGAGCACCATCTCTCGCGCCAACGCAAAGGCTTTTGCGCGCATTTTTATCGATGCGGAGGAGATGGCGCAGTTCATAAATTCCCATGTAGATTTTTAACGTCGAACCCTCCTTGGCTTCCATGTTTACGGCCTCTTTGGAGGCCGTTTTTTTAAGGGTATAGTTATGTCATTCCGCAAACTTGACTCCAAAGGCAAAGCCATACCCCGTGAAGGCCGCACTTCCCGCGAGCCAGCCCAGCGCATGGTCAGGGGCGTGCCGCACTATCATTATGAGGTCAACGTTTCTATCGCGCTACCCGGCGGCAAGACCCTCCAAAAGCGCCGCCGGTACTGGCTGGCCAACGACGCCGAGGCTGACGCAAAGGAACGTGAGTTGCGCCACCAGGCACCGGCCGAAGCCCTAACATGGTACGTTGCCCATCAGAAGTGGAAAGACGCCCACCTCGGCAAGCGGTCGCCCGGCCATCTGGCCGCCACCGACACGACGATGCGGCAATGGATTGAAGCCTTCGGCGTCAAGTCCACCATCGAGGACACGGAGCTGGCCAAGTTCGTCGAGTGGGTGGAGGAGTCAGGCCGTGGCACCAAGGGCAGGGGAGCGCAGATAAAACACGCCCACCTGCTCGCCATAGCGCGCTGGTGCCGCAAGCGCGGGCTTATCTAGTCCATCCCCTTCGAGTACGCTCCGAAGCTCGAGGCGACCTTGGAAAAGCGTCGTCCTGCCACCGTTGATGAGTTCCAGCGGATCGCCGACGCCCTGCCGCCGCAAATGTACTGGATGTGGCAGATGCTTGGCCTGACCGGCATGCGGATTTCGGCGGCCTGTACGTTGCTGGAATCGGACATCACCGACCGGTTTTTTACGGTCACGACCAAAGGTAATAAGCGGGTCGAGTATCCGATGTCGCCGGCGCTGCGGGAGGTCATCCAGGGGGCCAGGCAGTGGAAGGCGGAAAAGGGATTCACGCCGCCCACACTGTTCTGCAGTCACCGAGGACGACCCTGGAAGCATTACACCTTCAGCGAGCAATTGCGGCGCTACTCCGGCGACCTGCACATTACCCCGCATCAGCTCCGCCACATGGCCGGCACCATCATGGCCGAAAACAACCTGTCCGCGGACATCATCCAGGCCAGTCTCGGCCATGAACACCGTGTATCATCCGAGCAATATATTGACCAAACTTCGAAGATGAGATACAAAGCCCTCTCCGTCGTTGCAAAAAATCTGCATTGCAAGTGCAAGAAAAGTCGGACTATGAGTGACAACGAAGGACAGCCAAAGACTATAAGAACTAATGAAAGACAAGAGGCGACGTGTCCGTGCTGCGGCTGTAAGTTATTGGTGATACAATGAATAAAGGCAGAACCCATTGCGGATTCTGACTTTAAAAAGTTTGGTGCGGAAAGGGGGACTCGAACCCCCACAGGTTGCCCTACAAGATCCTAAATCTTGCGCGTCTGCCGTTCCGCCATTTCCGCATGTGGACGCTTGCATGAGTGCGACGGCTGTGCCGTCGCGGGTTATTATTCCTTTTGCTTTTTTCTGAAAACCGAGGTTACCGCCCGGATAATGCCGCCGCCGTCGCGACCCAGGGTGGCGACCTTCTCGAGAAGCTTCTTCTCTTCCTCGTCGTATTGGGCCTGGCTGATTTCGCCCTTGTCGACAAGACGCCGGGCGTAAATGCGCCAGATGGCGAACAGGTGGCTGCCGTCGCGGTTCAACTGGCCCTTGCCGGCGCAGTATTCGCCCGAACAGATGAGGAAGTTGACGTAATTCATTATCATGAAATAGGCGGTGCTGCGCGCCCGCTTGTGGGACGCGGCCAGGGCGTTTACCGCCTTGATGCTGTCCAGATTTTTCAGGTGCATGGTCTCGATGCGGGACAGGATGAGATCCATCGCCCCGTTGTTGACCCGCGCCTTTTCATCCTGGAGGAACTTGTCCAGCCTGTCCGCAAACGACTTGCCCGCCGGCGTCAATAACCCGCGTAAGCCAGGCTCGCGTTCCTCCCGCTCCGCCTCCGCTTCCGCTTGCGCTTCCAGGCCGTTGTTGTCGGGGCTGTCCATGGGCGGTCTCTATTCTTCCAGACCCTCGAGTTCGACCAAACACTGTTCCAGCCGCTCCTTGAGCCCGCCCGGTACCGCGTTTGTCGTGGCCAGGCGGCGGCGCAGATCCCGCGCCGAGCGAAGAATCGCCACCAGCTCGCGCTTCCGCGACGCGGAGCGGTCGTTCATCTCCTCCTCGGAAATCTGCGGGCGGAGGTATTGGCGCAGTTCTTTGCGGAATTCCGGTTCCTCCGACTCGCCGTCAAAAGCGCGGCGGTGGAGCTCGTCAATCTTTTCCTCAGGCATTTCATCGCGGCGACGGACCCGGTCCAGGAGTTCGACCGTCTGGAAATCGGGAATTTCCGGCGGAGCCTGGCGCGGCTCTTCCTCGAACGCTTCGAGCCGCTGGCCTTCGTATTTGCGCATATAGTTGTAGCTGACCATCAGCTTCTGGACAGTCGGCTTCTTCAGCCCCAACTCGCGGGCGCAATAGACTTCGAAATCGTCGTAGCCCCATTCCTTGTAATCGCCGCCATAGACCACGTCGTTCAGCAGCCGGCCGAGTTCGACCCAGGAGGCGCGAAATTGCCGCAAGGCCGTCATGACCTGGTGGCGGAGCGAGCCCGGCTCCAGCTTTTCCAGCCGGGAGTCAATCTTTTTAACGCTTGTTGTCGTCATGTCTGTTCCTCGACACGCCGCCCGCGGACGGTGGCGTGGTCTCTTTGCTCAAATGTGTCGAAGACGGCATTATACGCCTGCGCAGCCGCACGGCAATCCCCCGTCGCCGAATCGGGGGCGTTTTCGGCAATTTCGGCATGGACGCCGCCTCCGCCTCCGTATAAGATGCTATCTTGCCGTAATTATCGTTTCAACGCTTCCTATGGGGATACTATGTCTGCAAGCAAACGTTGTGGTATTGGTCTCGCCGGCGCAGGGGTTGTCGGCGTGGGTGTGGCGGATCTGCTGCTGGAGCGGCGCGAGCTTCTCGCCGGCAGGTCCGGGGTTGACATCGATTTGGCCTGGGTGGCCGACATGGATACGGACCGCGCCATAAACCTGGGCGTGCCGCGCGAAAAGACGGTCGACGATTTCCGCAAGCTGATGGATAAACCCGACGTGGACGTTGTCGTGGAATTAATGGGCGGCACCGGCGTTGCCTACGATTGCGTCATGGCGGCCCTCGATGCCGGGAAACATGTCGTCACCGCCAACAAGGCGCTCCTGGCCGAACGCGGCGCTCCCATCTTCGCCAAGGCGAGGGAGAAAAACCGCATCGTCGCCTTCGAAGCCGCCGTCGCGGGAGGGATTCCCCTCCTGTTGTCGTTGCGCGAAGGGCTGATCGCCAACCGGATGCAGTCGCTGGTCGGCATCGTCAACGGTACCTGCAACTACATTCTGACGGAAATGACCGCCAAGGGGATCTCCTTTGACGAATGCCTGAAAGAGGCCCAACGGCTCGGTTTTGCCGAAGCCGATCCGTCGTCCGACATCGACGGCAAGGATTCGGGCCATAAGCTGGCCTTGCTCTCCGCCCTCGCGTTCGAGATGTGGGTCGATTTCCCCACGCTCCACATCGAGGGCATCCGGGGCATATCCGACGTCGACATCGCCATCACCCGAAGCCTCGGCTATACCCTCAAGCTCCTGGGCGTCATCAGGACCGACCCCGAACCCCTCGCCGCGGAAAAGGGCGGCAAGGGCGAAGTCGGCAAGCCGGGACGGCTGTTTCTGTCGGTGCATCCGGGGCTTCTGCGTAACGCCGATCCGCTGGCGGCGGTGGCGGGCAGCATGAACGGCGTCCGCACCGAGGGTGACGCGGTGATGGAAAGTATGTTCTATGGCCGCGGGGCGGGGCGGTATCCGACCGCGTCCGCCGTCGTTTCCGACATCGTCGCCGTGGCCCGCGCGTCGGCGTACGGCGGCATCGGCCCGCGCTGGTATCCGCCGCAGCAGAATGCCTATAACATGGCGCCGATAGAAGACTATGAGGCGCGGTATTATCTGCGCTGCGTCGTCAAGGACAAGCCGGGCGTCCTCGGGAGAATAACCACCGAGCTGGGCGCCAACAACGTGTCCATCGCGGCGGTTCACCAGTTCGAAAGCGATCTGGTGGGCGGCAACGCCTCGCTTTGCATCATCACCCAAACGGCTCGGGAGGGCGATATGCGCGACTCGGTCAGGAATATCACCACGATGGACTTTCTTGAAGGCGCGCCCACGCTGCTCCGCATCGAAGAGTAACCGGCACGGATGGAGGATTAGCCATGGCAGCACGGACTGGAAACAACGGACACCATGAAGCGCACGCCTCCGACAGGGCAAAGAGGGTATGGGATAGGATTGTCGGATGGTTTTTCCGCACCATCTTTTTTCGCCCCGGCTGGCCGCAATGGGCCATCCTGGCGGCTGCGGTCGTCGTGTTTATCCTGGCTGCCCTCGGCCTAAGCGGCGGCACCGATTACCGGGAGGATCCGTCGGCCCTGGTTCCGCGGTCGGCCGATATTTTTGTCGAGACCCGGGATCTGCCGACGCTGCTGAAAACGGTGGGTTCCTGGCGGGTGTGGAAAGAAGAATGCCGGAGCGCCGCCGATGACGAACGCAACCAACTCCAGGTTGATACTGCCGGCATCATCAGTGAACGCGTCGCCGGGATGAGCACCTCGTCGCCGTTACGGTGGTTGGCCGCCACCTCCCGGGCCGCCTATTGCCTGTCGGCCGCGCCGGCGGAGGACGGCGGTGAATCCTGGGCCCTTTACATTACCATGGCCAATCCGGCCGATGCCCTGGCGGAAATTGAAGTCGAACGGGGCATGATGGTGGAAACGGTCCGGGGCACGAGGGAGTCCGGCGGCGTCTTCCGCCTGACCGGGGCAGGTGCGGGCGAACTGTACTTTGGCACCGTGGGTCCGTGGCTGATCCTTTCCTCCCAGGCCAAACTCCCCGAGTTCGCGTTGGAGAGCGCCCGCAAGCCCGCTTTTTCCCTGGCGAATTCGGGACTTGTGCCTGGCTGGAAGCGGGGGGCGACCCTGCGGGGCGTCGTCAATCCCGCCTACACGGCCGGCAAGACCGGGGTCACGGCCTACAGTGTTATCGCCGGCTGGATGGCCTCTGATATGCGAGTGAATTATTTGTCCAGTGTCGGAAAAAATGGCCTTGAAACGACCTTCAGCGCCGAAGCCCTTTCTGGCCGGGTGCACGGCACCGGGCTGTGGTGGCCGGTGTTCGCGGGCGTCCTCCTGGTGCTGGCGTTGATCGCCCTCGCGGCGGCTCTTCTGGTTCTGCTGGTGATAGTCGGCTGGGGAGGCTGGTTGAAGGCCAGGGCTGTGCGGGCCGGGGTGCTGCCAGCCCGTCACCCCGAACCGGTGCAGCCGTCGAAAGCATTCAGCGTCGATGCGGGGCTGGAGAAGCCCGGGAACGAGCCACAGGCGGCCGAATCCGTCGGCCTCTCATCGGGTGAGCCCGTCGTCCAGTATCCGTATGGAATGTCTGATAGGCTGGATAAGAGTAAAGACGGTAACGTGGAGACGCAAACCGCAGCCGCTGACGTGGGGGAGGCAACCAGCTATATGGATGACACATTGCCGAAAAGTGAACCCACAGAGGGGTATTACGAACTGGATGAGAATCTTTCGGAGGGTGCGGTAGAGCCGGCGGAATCTGAAGTCATGGCGCCGGAATCCGAATATGGTATAATTTCCTCCGATAATGAAGAACCCGTTAACAATGACGCTCCGCCCTCTGATACAAATAAGAGCACGGATCCCTAGGCTTATTTGGGCAAAACTTCCAGAGAAGCGGAATACTTGTTACGTTGTAATCCGCCCAACCGCTCCCGGTTTTCCGGGAGCGGTTTTCTCATGGGTAAATTTTTTGTGATAAATTTCTTTAACCGGTTCTAGTTGGTTTGGCATCATTGTGTCGACCGGATTATATCGATGTTTTAACTCTTTTTGACCAAAGGAAATTGCAAAATATTGGATATTCCCCGCGTCAAGGTTATAACCGATTAATTGGTCGCTTGAACAGCGTACTTCCTGCCTCATTTCGGTCAATGATAATAAATTCGTAAGCCAAAGTAGTTGCATTAGAGCATAGTGAGATATAAACTGCAAATATAATGTCCCAATGATTTTTTGCCATGACTTGTTTGACGCGACCCAACGCCTTTACAACAGCTTGTATATAAGTCATAAACTTGTGATATTTTCCACTCGACAAACCCTTGTTTTGCGTGAAGTGGACTTTGTCACTCGGATTATGTATTGCAGGCTAAACTTCGTCTGACAACGTACACGGCGCATTAATACGAATCGGATGCTGCATCTCATGCGCATTATTAATGGATTGACTCCTTACAGTGTCGGTAGCGGCAAATACACAGGCAGAGGGACGGTTAATTGGGTGGCGAAAGGACCCATGCGACGCCTCTATTTTGCACCATGAAAGAAAGGGTTGTTGGTTATGCCTAAGGATATCAAGGCCGAGTTCGGCCGTTTGATGCGCCTTTCCCGCGACGCAAAAGGTATGTCGAGAGCCACTCTCGCCATGCGTCTCGGCATCAGTCCCAAAACGATTCAAAGCTGGGAAATGGGACGCACCTTTATCGAGCGTCTTGATCTCATTCCCCAACTCGAGGCCGAACTGGAGTGCTCCCTCTCCACCCTCATCGCCAAGGCAACCGGCGCCACCGTCGCCGCGCCTCTTCCGGGCCTCGAACCCGGTCCCGAGGCCGGCGCTTCCATCGACGAGCACCAGATGGGCAGCGCCTCGCAGCAGCGGCTCCTCACGCGGCCGGGCCCGCTGTCGCCGAAGTTCAACCTCACCACCACCGCCGCCGTCGCCGCCAACGGCGACGGCGATAAGTTCGAGACAGAATGGGTGTCTGTGCCGATGCTCAAGCCGAGCGCGGTCCTGAACCCCATCTTCGAGACCCAGCCGAAAGACATCATCCGCCACGTCATCATCCCGCGTGAATGGGTTCCCCGCGCCGGCGTGCTGGTCGCGGTGCGGATGGGCGATTCGGCCATGATGCCGATGATTCCCCTCGGGGCCATCGTCATCATTGACCTCCGGCCGGTGCCGCTCGAAAAAGCGCTCAGCAAAATCGCCGCCCTCGACTTTGCCGGCAAGGGTCTCCGGATCCGCCGCGTCGTCCGCGACATGGCCGGCGAACGCTACTTTGGCGCAAGCATCACCGAACACGGCCGTGCCCAGATGCAAATCCGCCCCACCAAGGGCGACCGCGTCCTCGGCGAAGTCATCGGCGTCCTTGCCTCCATCGGTTAGGCCCGCGCCCAACTCTTGCGGTTTCCGCAGTGGTGGCGGAGGTTTAGCTTGACAACCGGGGCGGCTTGTGCAATCTTGCAGAAACGGGAACTTCGCGTCCCCGTTTTTTTTGTTGAGGGACTGTGGAGGACACGCACGATGGGTGCAATCAAGGACTTTATCAAGCATAACTACCGTCATTTCAACGCCGCCGCGCTGGTGGACGCGGCCGAGGGGTTTACCACCCACTTGAATGGGGGAGGGAAGATGCTCCTGGCAATGGCGGGCGCAATGAGCACCGCCGAACTCGGCCTCAGCCTTGCCGAAATGATTCGCCAGGACAAAATTCACGCCATCTCCTGCACCGGCGCAAACCTCGAGGAAGACATCTTCAACCTCGTCGCCCATGACCACTATGTCCGCGTGCCCCGGTACCGCGACCTGAACGCCCAGGACGAGCAGGACCTGCTCGACCGGCACCTGAACCGCGTCACCGACACCTGCATTCCGGAAGAGGAAGCCATCCGCCGCATCGAGAACCATATCCTCGACATCTGGCAGGAGGCTGACAAAAAGGGCGAACGCCTGTTCCCGCACCAGTTCCTGTACCGGCTGCTCCTCTCGGGCAAGCTGGAGAAGAGCTACCAGATCGATCCGAAGAATTCCTGGATGCTCGCCGCCGCCCAGAAGAATATCCCCATTATCGTTCCGGGCTGGGAAGATTCGACCCTCGGGAACATCTACGCCAGCCACGTTATCCGGGGCGACATCAAGAACGTCCACACTGTCCGCACCGGCATCGAATACATGATGGAACTTGCCTTCTGGTACCAGGAAACGGCCCCGAAAAGTTCGGTCGGCTTCTTCCAAATCGGTGGCGGCATCGCCGGCGACTTCACGATCTGCGTCGTGCCGATGCTCCGTCAGGACATGGAAATGGACATGCCCTTGTGGGGCTACTTCTGCCAGATCAGCGACTCCACCACCAGCTTCGGCAGCTACTCCGGCGCGGTGCCGAATGAAAAGATCACCTGGGAAAAACTCGCTGTCGATACGCCCAGTTTTATTGTCGAATCGGACGCTACCATCGTCGCGCCGCTTATCTTCGCCTACGTGCTGGAACAGTAGTCATGGCTGCGAAGAAAAAGGCCGCCACCGCTAAGTCCAGGCATAAAAAATCGCCGGCCCGCGCTGCCGCTCCAAAACCGGCGGCGGTAAAGGCGCACAATCCCGGCGCGTTCCTGGACCTTCCGCCCGATGCGCACGGCTACGAGACGGCGTCGGTCGTGGTCCTGTCGATGCCCCTGGAAGAGTCGGTGTCGTACGGCGGCGGCACGGCGGCCGGCCCTGAGGCAATCCTGACCGCGTCGCAGCAGGTGGAACTCTACGATCCTCGCCATGACGACGAGCCGGCCCTGGACGTCGGCATCCATACGCTGCCGCCCCTCCCGGTGTTCGCATCCGGGAAAAAGCCTGCGGCGTCCGCCGCCCTCGACGCCATCGCCGCCGCGACGCGGACCCACATCGAGGCGGGCAAGATGGTCCTGGGGCTGGGCGGCGAGCACACGGTCAGCCTTGGCGTGGCCAGGGGCGTCGCCGACGCCTGCGGCAATTTTACTGTGGTGCATGTGGACGCCCACGCCGACCTCAGGGACTCGTACGAGGACAACCCGCTCAGCCATGCCTGCGTTATGCGCCGCATCGCCGAATTGCCCCACTGCGAAAGGGTGCTGCAGCTCGGCATCCGGTCGACGTCTCGCGATCAGGCGGCATACGCCCAGGCCCACCGGCGCGGATGCGGCCTGCGGCCGGTTATCCGCACCTGGTACGCGGACGAGATGCACCGGGACGACGGCTGGCGGCGTGAATTGAAAAAGCTGGTCAGCGGCAGGCGGGTGTTTTTCACCTTCGACGTCGACGGTCTGGACCCGTCCGTCGTGCCGGCGACCGGCACGCCCGAACCGGACGGTCTGACCTACCGGCAGGTGCTGCGCATTGCGAAAATCGTCGGCAAACACGCCGCCTCCATCCCGGCTTTCGACTGCGTCGAACTGGCTCCGGCGGCCGGACTGCACTACGCCGATTTTACCGTCGCGCGGGCATTGTATGCCATGGTGACACTATTTGCGGGACGCCGCGGTTGACAGGCGGCGAGAGAGCGCCAAAATAGTTCCAATTACCAGACTTGCATCATGAGAGGAAAATGCAATGGAATTCGCCAGTGTGCCGGAAGCCCTCGAAGAATTGAAGGCTGGCCGCATGATCGTCCTGGTTGACGACGAAAACCGGGAAAACGAGGGGGATCTGGTGGCTGCGGCCGAATTGATCACGCCCGAAGCCATCAACTTCATGGCCACCCACGCCAAGGGCTGGATCTGCCTGACCCTCGATTCCGAAACCTGCGACCGGCTCGACCTCCCGCAGATGGTGACTGACAACCAGGCGTCGCTCGGCACCGCCTTCACCATTACGGTCGAAGCAAAGCAGGGCGTTTCGACCGGCATCTCCGCCGCCGACCGCGCCCACACCATCCGGGTTGCCGCCGACCCGAATTCCAAGGCGTCGGACCTGGTCCGTCCCGGCCACGTCCAGCCCATCCGTTCGCGTCCGGGCGGGGTGCTGGTCCGGACCGGCCAGACCGAAGGCTCCATCGACCTGATGGAACTCGCCGGTATGCGCCCCGCCGCCGTCATCTGCGAAATCATGAACGAAGACGGCACTATGTCCAGGCTGCCGCAACTGGAGGAGTTCTGCGCCAAACACACCATGAAGCTGCTGTCGGTGGCGCAGATTATCGAATACCGCCGCCGCACGGAAAAACTCATCCAGTGCGTGACCACCGCCGAGATGCCGACCCAGGCAGGCCCGTTCAAACTCCACGCCTACCGTTCGGTCATCGAAAATGAAACCCACCTCGCCCTCACCCTCGGCGACGACATTTATCCCGGCGCGCCGGGGACCGACGTGCCGGTCCTTACCCGCGTCCACTCCGAGTGTCTGACCGGCGACGTCTTCCATTCGCTCCGCTGCGACTGCGGCGAACAGCTTCAGGCCGCCATGCGCATGGTGCAGGAAGAGGGCAGGGGCATTATCGTCTACATGCGCCAGGAGGGGCGCGGCATCGGCCTTGACAACAAGCTCCGCGCCTACGCCCTGCAGGACAAGGGCCTGGACACGGTGGAGGCGAACGTCGAACTGGGCTTTGCCGCCGACCTTCGTGACTACGGCCTCGGCGCGCAGATCCTGGCCGACCTCGGCGCGCGCAAGCTGCGCCTCATCACCAACAACCCGAAGAAGATTTCCGGGCTCTCCGGCTACGGGTTGGAGGTTGTCGAACGGGTGCCGCTCGCCATGTGCCCGAACGACGCGAACCGCCGCTATCTCGACACCAAGCGCACCAAGCTCGGCCATATGCTGCCGGCCGACATTCTCGGCTTCGGCGTCTAGTGCCGGCGGCCGCTTGCAGGACATCCCGCCCCGGGCTTTCCGTCCGGGGCTGTTCGCGAAAACCGTCCCGACATCCCGGCGTGGAGCCGGCCATATTGCGGGGCAGACATACTTTCAAGGAGTCAGTGAATGCCCAGGACTATCGAAGGCAAACTCAACGCCGCCGGCATGAAATCCGCCATCGTCGTCAGCCGCTTCAATTCGTTCATCACCGAGCGCCTGGTCGAGGGCGCGGTCGACGCGCTTCTCCGCCACGGCGGCAAGGACGAGGACATCACCATCATCCGCGTCCCCGGCGCGTATGAAATCCCCGTCGCCGCCAAGCTGGCCGCGGCGAACGCCCAATACGACGCCGTAATCGCCCTGGGCGCGGTTATTCGCGGCTCGACGCCGCATTTCGATTATGTCGCCGCCGAGGTGTCGAAGGGCCTGGCCCTGGTGTCCCTGGAAGCGCAGAAGCCGGTCGCGTTCGGCGTCCTTACCACCGACACCATCGAACAGGCAATTGAGCGCGCTGGCACCAAGGCGGGCAACAAGGGCTTCGACGCCGCCATGACCGCCATCGAAATGCACGACCTCGTCAAGGCGATGCGGGGATAGTATGCGGCCACGGACAGTAGGACGGCGTCTCGCCCTGCAGTACCTGTTCATGGCAGACATGAACAATTACAACGGGGTCGAGTCGCCGCATGAATTCTTCACAATCCAGCGCCGCGCCGTCGTGGACAATTCGCCCGAAGCCGGCGCCGGCGGCTTTACCTTCGACGAGGACGATCCGCACCAGGACGAGGCGGAGGAGTTCGCCTATACCCTTATCCGCGACGTGGAGGCGAACCAGGACGACATCGACGGCGCCATCGAGGCGGCGGCCAGCAACTGGTCCATCGCCCGAATGGGGACGATTGAACGCAACGTCCTCCGTATCGCCGCGGCCGAACTGCGACGGGGCGAATCGCCCAAAGGCGTCATCCTCGACGAAGCGGTGGAACTGGCCAAGCGCTTCGGCGACAAGGAATCGGGCGGCTTCGTGAACGGCATCGCCGACAAACTGGCGGCGACGGCCGGGAGGCGCGCGACATAGTGGGGACAACGCCTTCCGTCGATCTGCATGTTCACAGCACCTTTTCGGACGGACGGTTGCGGCCGGACGAATTGGCCGAGCGCGCCGTCCACCATAACGTCACCGTCCTCGCCATCACCGACCACGACACCATGTCAGGCTCGGGTGAAAAAGAGGCGGCGTGCCGCAGCCACGGCATCGAGTGCGTCCAGGGCGTCGAACTTTCGTGCGAATTGGACGGGCGCGAAGCGCACATCCTCTCCCTGTTCGCCAATCCCGATTCCCCGTACGTGGAGCGGGTCGACGCCCTTTCGTCGTCGCGGTTTTCCCGGATGGAAGCGATGCTTGACCGCCTCGGGACCATGGGCATCCATGTGAATATGGCCGACCTGCCGGTGGCGGCCGACGGCGTCTACGGCCGGCCGCACCTGGCGCGGGCGCTGATGGAAAAAGGGGTGGTGAAGAGCGTGAACGAGGCGTTTGCCCGCTACCTCTACGATTCCGGTCCCGTACATATCGCCAAGACGCGGCTGACGGCGGGGGAGGGCATCGACCTGGCGAAGCGCCTCGGCGGCGTCGCCGTCCTCGCCCATCCCGGGGTCAGCGGTCTGCTGGGCGATCTCGAATCGTTCATCCGTCTCGGGCTGGACGGGGTCGAGGTCTACCATCCCAAGCACGGCGGCGAGACTATCGCCAAACTGTTGCGTTTTTGCCGCGAACACAGCCTGCTCGTCTCGGGCGGGAGCGATTTCCACAGTCCCGGCGACGGGCCTGAAATCGGTGCGGCGCGGGTGCCGGGGGACATCGTGGAACCGTTGCGCCGCCTCGCGGCAGGGAGATAATTATGGGCTTTTTCGACAAAATCCGCTCCGGGCTGAAAAAGACCCGCGACTTCCTCTTCACCGACGTGCGGGACATCTTCCGCATCGGCCGCCGCGTCGATGAAACGCTCCTGGCCGAACTGGAGGAGCGCCTGGTCCTGGCCGATGTCGGTCCCCGCATCGCCGCCGAGGTGGTCGAGGAAATCCGCCTCAAGTACAAGAACAAGGAGATCGAGAAGGCCGAGGATATCCTCGACTTTCTGAAGGAAATGCTCTCCCGGGGCCTGACCGAAGACGCGAACGACAGCCTCGCCCGCAACCCTGACGGTCCGACGCTTGTCCTGATGGTGGGCGTGAACGGTACCGGCAAGACCACCACCACCGCCAAGCTGGCCAGGTTCCTGAAGGACCGGGGCGACAAGGTCATCCTCGCCGCCGCAGACACCTTTCGTGCCGCCGCCGGCGAGCAGTTGGACATCTGGGCCAGCCGCGTCGGGGTGGATATCGTCCGCCATGCCGACGGAGCCGACCCGGCCGCCGTCGTCTTCGACGCCTGCGAGGCCGCAGTCGCCCGGAACGCCGATTACGTGCTTGTCGATACCGCCGGGCGCATCCACACCAAGGCGAATCTCATGCAGCAGCTAGAGAAAATCCACCGCGTGGCTGGCAAAAAAATCCCCGGCGCGCCGCACGAAGTCCTGCTCATTCTCGACGCCACGACGGGTCAAAACGCGCTGTCGCAGGCGAAGATCTTCACCGATGGCGTGGGCGTCACCGGGCTGGTCCTGACCAAGCTGGACGGCACGGCCAAGGGCGGCGTCGTCATCGCCATCAATCGCCAGATCAAATTGCCTATCAAGTTTATCGGGGTGGGCGAGAAGGAAGGCGACTTTGCGCCGTTCGACGCGAAGGAATTCACCGATGCGCTGTTTGCGGGGGTGGATGGCGAGGAAGGGTAAGGCGGTTTCAGAAAAAGATACGCTGCACTCTCCCTAAGCGTCACCCCGGCGTCTCCACTTGCATCAGCGGAAAAAACGGACGGTTCGGCCGGGGTCCACGAGGGTAGGACGGCGATCACATGGTCAACCCATAGGCAACGATTGAGTTCGGTGCCTTCGGTGTATAACCCCGTGGACCCCGGCCCAGCCGCCCGACTACCGCGCTGGTGGAGGTCCGCCCCCCGGGGGGCCGTGTGGGGCGGGTAGCTAGGG
>JAJQBO010000253.1 GCA_021203245.1 Planctomycetaceae bacterium | reverse complement strand
ACGATAACTCCCTGAAACATGCCGTATGCTATGCCGTGAGATAGCCAAACATGAGTCGCCCTCTCCTTCGGGAGAGGGCGTTTTTTTGTGTATGGGCTTCGCGAGCAGGAGCTTTTCCGCCAGTCACGTCTCGTTTTTCCCCCCTACGTCACCCCGGCGGTGAAGCGTCGACCAGCGGACACGCGTGTGGTTGTGCCGGGGCAAGGGGCAAATGACCGTGTGCTGCAACGCGATTCAGGATTCCCTGCCGTCCACGTACGGCCCGCCTGCCCCGGCACAACTTCCCGTTCGGGATGCAGCGGACGTTTTTCCCGCCGGGGTGACGTTTGGGGGAAAATGAATCGTATTGGTAAAGCGTACTGCGGTAGCGAGGGCATGGCCAAACGTCAGTGTGGCTCGTTTGATACATAAAAAACGCACCCCCCGGACCTCCGTCCCGGGGATGCGATAAGCCTAGGCGTAAATGCGGTGACGCTGTCCCTACTTGCTGGACTTTTTGTTGCTGCTGGACTGGTTGTCGCAGCTTTCGAAACGGCCCATATCGTCGCGGCAGCGTTCGCTGGCGGCTTCGGAGCGGGAACGGCTGCCGCCCGAGTTCGAGGACTTGTTCGACGACTTGCTGTTGCTGCTGCTTGAGCTTTGATTTCCACGGGACTTGCTCATTTGGGTTTCCTCCACAAAGGACTTAAACGTTAAAATACTGGTATTTTTAACAATACCATACATTTTTTGCTGTCCCGCTGCAGTCCGATTCCTCTTCCAAAGAATGGCCTTCGCGTTCATGCAGCATGATTGACGACCCGATACGCCTGCGCCGTTAAAGAAAAATAGCCCCATTTCAGGGCGGCGCATACTTGACGGTCGGCGGATAAGGCACTATTCTTGTGGTAATTTGCTCTTTTAGTTCATTGCGGAATTTTTTCTTTGTTGCAGATGCGCGCGCCGTGCGAGGAGTGAACCGGCTTTTTACGGGAAGAGCCGGGACAACGGCGTTGTGCAAATGCAATTCTGTGGGCGCGCCAGCCACGCCACGCGACGGCGGCCGCCCCAATGCATGGAGACAGGAGATTCAGCATGAAAAGACTTTTCGGCACAACCGCGCTGGCGGCGCTCTTCGCGCTGACGGCCGGTGTGGCGGGTGCAGCCGAGCCCGCCGTCACGGAGGCGCCGCTGCTCCCCCAGGTGCTCTTTTACGTCGCATTCCTCATGAGCATCGTCGGGCTAGTGTTTGCGTACCGCTTCTACCGTGAAATGATGTCCGCGTCCGAAGGCACGACGCGTATGCAGGAAATCGCCCAGTATGTCCGCGAAGGCGCGTATGCCTACCTCTACGCCCAATACAAGACGGTCAGCCTGGTCTTTTTGCTGCTGTTTTTGGTGTTCGTCGGCCTCGCCTACGCCGGCATCCAGAACCCCTTTGTCCCGGTGGCGTTCCTGACCGGCGGCTTCTTCTCCGGCCTGTGCGGCTTCCTCGGCATGAAGACAGCCACCAACGCCAGCGCCCGCACCGCCCAGGCGGCGTCCGAAAGCCTCAACCGCGGCCTGACGGTCGCCTTCCGCTCCGGCGCGGTCATGGGCCTGGTCGTCGTCTCCTTCGGCCTCCTGGACATTTGCATCTGGTACTGGATTCTCGACAACCTTGTCTATACGGCCCAGCACATGACCGAAGGCTGGCAGTTCGCCGACCTGTGGATGGTGCAGCCCGGCACCTCGTTTGAGCAGAAGTATGTGGAAATCACCACCACCATGCTCACCTTCGGCATGGGCGCGTCGACCCAGGCGCTGTTCGCCCGCGTCGGCGGCGGCATCTACACGAAAGCGGCCGACGTCGGCGCCGACCTGGTCGGCAAGGTCGAGGCAGGCATTCCCGAAGACGACCCCCGCAACCCCGCCACCATCGCCGACAACGTCGGCGACAATGTCGGCGACGTCGCCGGCATGGGTGCGGACCTCTACGAATCCTACTGCGGCTCCATCCTCGCCACCGCCGCCCTGGGCGCGGCCATCCCCGCCCTCAACCCCATGATGGGCGCGACCGAAGGCATCCGTCTCGTCGTCGCCCCGATGGTCGTGGCCGGCATCGGCACGCTCCTCTCCATCATCGGCATCTACATGGTGCGGACCGAGGAAAAGGCCGACATGTCGACCCTCCTCTCCGCCCTCGGCAAGGCGGTCAACGTCTCGTCCGGCCTCATCATCCTCGTCGTGGCGATTCTCGCCGCCATCGGCATGATCGACTGGGGCGTGTTCTTCGCCGTCGTCACCGGCCTCCTGGTCGGCATCAAGATCGGCAGATCGACCGAGTACTACACCTCGGACGAACACCCGCCGACGAAGTCCATCGCCGAACAATGCAAGACCGGCCCCGCGACCTGCATCATCGCCGGGTTGGGCGTGGGCATGCTGTCGTCCGCCACCCCGGTCATCGTCACCGTTCTCGGCATCATCCTCTCCTACGGGTTTGCCGGCGGCTTCTCGAACAACCTCGACTCGACCCTGGCCATGGCCTACGGCCTCTACGGCATCGGCTTCGCCGCTGTCGGCATGCTGGCGACCCTCGGCATCACCCTGGCGACGGACGCCTACGGCCCCATCGCCGACAACGCCGGCGGCAACGCCGAAATGTCCGGCCTGGGCGAACACGTCCGCGAACGCACCGACGCCCTGGACATGCTCGGCAACACCACCGCCGCCACCGGCAAGGGCTTTGCCATCGGTTCCGCCGCCCTGACCGCCATGGCGCTCCTGGCCGCGTTTATTGAAGAGATCCGCATCTGGATCAACAAACTGGCCGCGGGCGGCGAAGGCTTCTACACCATCGGCCAGACCACCTTCTACTCGGCCCGCTCCCTCGCCGTCCACGGCCTGGACGAAGCCGAAGCGATTGCCAACGGCTACATCAACATCACCTCCGCCGGCATCGCCACCATCGCCAACGCCTACGACATCACCATCATGAACCCGAAGGTGCTGGGCGGCCTGTTCCTGGGCGCGATGATGGTCTTGATCATCTGCGCCATGACCATGCAGGCTGTCGGCCGCGCCGCCAGCGCCATGGTCGACGAAGTGCGCCGCCAGTTCAGGGAAATCGCCGGCATCATGGAAGGCACGGGCAAGCCCGATTACGCCCGCTGCGTCGCCATCTCCACCAAGGGCGCGCAGCGCGAAATGATCGTCCCATCCCTTGTCGCCATCGTCGTGCCGGTCCTGGTCGGCGTGGTGCTGGGGGTGCCCGGCGTCATGGGTCTGCTGGCTGGCGGTTTGACCGCCGGCTTCGCCGTCGCCTGCCTCCTGAACAACGCCGGCGGCGCGTGGGACAACGCCAAAAAGCACATCGAAAAGCAGCCGAAGACCTATGCCCCGGACGACGTCGAGCACCTCCACCCGCTCACCGGCAAGGGGTCGGAACAGCACAAGGCCGGCGTTGTCGGCGACACGGTCGGCGACCCGTGCAAAGACACCAGCGGCCCGAGCCTGAACATCCTCATCAAGCTGATGAGCATGGTGTGCGTGGTGT
Source organism: Planctomycetaceae bacterium (assembly GCA_021203245.1). Taxonomy (GTDB): domain Bacteria; phylum Planctomycetota; class SZUA-567; order SZUA-567; family SZUA-567; genus JAJBSZ01. The sequence continues at coordinate 13,043 of JAJQBO010000253.1, read as the reverse complement.
TCTCCGGCGTCATCGTCAAGTACGGCGACCGCATAATCCCCGCCATTCAGAAGATGTTCGAGAGCGTGACCCAGTAAGGACCCGCCCTGCGGGAAAAGACGATGTGTACTACGAGACCCGGCCGCGCTCTGCGGCCGGGTTTTTCTGTGTGAGCGTGACCTGAATAGTAGGGCATCCTGAAAACAGAGTGCAGCGCAGGGTCATTCGCCTTGCCCCGGCACAACCACACGCGTGCCCGCTGGTCGATGCTTCACCGCCGGGGTGACGTGTGGGGGATGATGGCGTGGGATTCGATAAGCGGCTTGTTTACAACTGGTTGGAGCGGATTGGTCGCGCCTGTAATGAAAAACCCCGGCCGCGCGCTGCGGCCGGGAGGTATTGGGCTATCATGCCTGTTCCGGGGTTATTTGTCTTTGCCCCAGAGAAGGGAGCGGAGCGAGCGAAGGGGGGCGAATCCTGCGGATTCCTCGTTTTCCGCTTTGTCCTTTTTTTCCGCCTGCACCGACCCGGCCGCGACCTCCGACGTCTTGGCCTTGGTCTTGAACTGGGTGGGGGCGAGGGCGGGGACGCCGCTGATCACCTCCGGCTTGTCCACAAACCTCTTTTTTGCCCTGGGCGCGTCGTCGCTGCTGCGAATCGAGAGGAGCGGGCCGGACAGATCCGGCATCTCGCCCTTGCCTGCCGCCGTTTCCTCCCTGGCCGGCGACGATGAACGCTGCATCGGCCCCGTGGTCGGGAAAAGCCGGGTCGGCAATTCGTCCGACTGGACAGGCGACGAGCCGGCGGTGAAGTCGGCGGGCGGCCGCAGCGGCATGCTGCCGGCCGGTTCGGCCGGCGGCCTGACAGGGACGCGCGACGCGTTCGAAGGAAGGCGGATCAGGGCCTGGGTCTTGGAGCCGAAATCCTTCTGCACGACGCCCGGTCCGGCCGGTCCCGGCTGCGACAGCGGGTCGAGATACGGCAGGGGCGGCATCGCTTCGGCGATGGGCGGCGGCACCATCACCTCGCTCGGCCTCGGCAGGGACAACGACGCCACCGGCGGCGGTTCGGGGATGAATTCCTCCGGCGCAGGCGCGACATAGGTAGGCGACGAGATCGGCATGGTATATGCCGCGCTTTCGAAGCGCTCGAACCCGTGTGCGGACGGCTGGCCGTCGAACGCCACCAGGTCTTTCAAATCTTTTCTAAAATCCCGGGACGGCAGGCTGGCCAGCGTCTCCGGCGTCATCAGCCCCGGAATCGCCGGCAGGGCGGACGCGGCGGGGGAGGCAGTGGAGACGGCCCCTACCTGTGTCGCGGCGGGCGACGGGATCGTCGCCTTGGCGACGGTTTTCGCGGGCGCGGCCGTTTCTTCCTCATACATGAACGGGGCGAGTTCTTCACTCAAGGCAGCCGCCGACTGGCTGGCGGGCAGGGTGAGGCGGATGACGTTTTTGTGCAGCGCCGGTTTGGCGGCCGGGGCCGGGTCGTCCTTGGGTTGGCGTCCGATAAGCGGGCCGATATCGAGGCCGGCGCCGCGGCCGGGCGGTTCAGGATCGCGATCGGCATAGGCATATGGGCCCGCGACCATGGGCATAAGGTCCTCTGCCGCAAGCGCGCCGCCGGCGGCGGCGACGAACAGGGCAGGGAGGAGCAGGTATTTGGTACAATTCATGATGAATCCCCAGAGGCAGACATTTTCTACCGGATCCATCGACACGGCTGCGGGCGATAATCCAGCCGAATACGGACTCTGGACCGAGATTTCCGGTCAGGATTGAAAGCCGTCGCGTTGCGCCGCCGCCCGGACCCGATTCCCGCCTTTTTTTCGTATTTATGGGAGATGTGCTTGCTGTGGGCGGCGAAAAACATATTATGTATCCTTTGCCTTGTTGCGGCGATTGTATCATTCGGGAGCGGTTTTTATGCGGGCGGCACGTCGGTATCGATTCACCGGCATGGTTCAGGGCGTCGGTTTTCGCTGGACCGCCAAGCGCATTGCCGACGGCCTGGGGCTGGACGGGTGGGTCAGGAACGACGACGACGACGGCGTGACCCTGGTCGCGGAAGGCGACCCGCGCGCGCTGGACGATTTCCAATCCCGCATGGCCGACGCCATGGGCGCGTATATCGCCCGCACCGAGGTCACCGAAGCGGCGCCGGGGAACTATCGCGACGGGTTTGACGTCGCCAGGTGAACGGGTTCTCCGCCGAGTAGGCTGTTTCACGTAGAGGCGATGCGTGCTGCGTCTGGGAGTGTCTGGTGCGATTTGCCATTTTTGGTGACATTCACGGCAATCTCGAGGCCTTGGAGGCTGTGTTGGCTGAGTGTTCGGCCAACAACGTCGATCAATACCTGTGCCTCGGCGACATCGTCGGCTATGGAGCCAACCCGAACGAATGCGTGGAGCGGATTCGCGAGATTGGGGCGCTGGCGGTATCGGGCAACCACGATCACGCGGTCATCGGTGCGCAGAACCTCAATTACTTCAACGCCCACGCCCGCGACGCCGTCATCTGGACGGCAAAACACCTGAGCCAGGAATCAAAACAGTGGCTGAAAGGGTTGAGCCTGGTCGAGCATTTGCCGGACTTCAACATCGTTCACGGCAGCCTCCACTCTCCCGAACTGTTCTACTATGTCCAGACCATCAAGGACGCCGATTATAATTTCCGCCAAATGGACCGCCCGCTCCTGTTCCTCGGTCACTCGCACTACCCCCTCGCTTTTTTCGACACAGCCCCGATGACCTATACCCTCGATCCGGTGATTCCGCTGGATCTGTCTGTCAAAACAGTGGTGAACGCCGGGTCGGTCGGCCAGCCCCGCGACGAAGACCCGCGCTCCTGTTTCGTCATCTATGACGACGATTCCTCCCTGGTCGAGCTGATGCGGGTCGAATACGACATCGAATCAGCCGCCCGCAAGATCCTCGAAGTCGGTTTGCCGCAGACGCTGGCCTTGCGCTTGACGCTGGGCAAGTAATTCGCCTGCCGTTCGTCCCGATGGTGGTTCCACTTCCTTTTTCATGCGGTGCAGGTTGTCCCGTAGCAGAGACCGGTGGCATGGACCCCGGCCGAACCGCCCGTTATTCGCCCGGTTGGATGGTTGCGACGCCGGGGTGACGGCGTGAGAGAGGTGTGCATGGGGTATGGCACCGTCTACCCCTCGCCCTATGCGATCGAACTTTCCGCCCGCAGCTTGTTCAATTCCGTCTGCGTCCGCACCAAATTGGCGTAGATCCCGTCCTTTGCCATCAATTCGTCATGCGACCCGATTTCCGCGATCCGGCCCTCGTCCACGACGACGAGGCGGCTGGCGTTGCGGAGCGTGGCCAGGCGGTGGGCGATGGCGATGACGGTGCGGTCGCGGATGAGATCCGCAATCGCCGTCTGGATGGCCTTTTCCGTCTCCGAATCCACGCTCGAGGTCGCTTCGTCAAGGATGAGAATCGGCGGATCGTGCAGAATCGCCCGCGCGATAGCGATGCGCTGGCGCTCGCCGCCGGACAGGGTGATGCCGCCCTCGCCGACAATGGTGTCGTACCCAAGCTCCTTGTCGACGATAAAGTCGTGGGCATGGGCCGCCTTTGCCGCCCGGACCACGTCGGCGAAGGATGCGTCGGGGTGTCCGTAGCGGATGTTCTCCAGCAGGGACGAGCGGAACAGGAACGGCTCCTGCATGACAATCCCTATCTGCCGCCGCAGGTCGAGCAGCTTCATGTCCTTGATCGGGGTGCCGTCGATGCGGATTTCGCCCGAGTCGACGTCGAAGAAACGGCATAACAGGTTGATGATGGTCGACTTGCCTGCGCCGGATTTGCCGACAAGGCCGACCATCTCGCCCGGGTTGATGGTCAGGTCGATACCCTTGATCACCTCCTTGCCCCGCTCGTAACTGAAGCGCACGTCCTCGAACTCGACCCGCCCGGTAAAGCGGTCGACGTGTTTGGCGGTCGGCGGGTCGTAGACTTCGGGGTTGGCATCCAGCACGGTAAAGATGCGCTCGGCCGAGGCAAAGGCGTGGTTCATCCAGTTGGCGATGACGGTGAACCACTGCAAGGGCGTATAGAACTGCCACATCAGGGCGATATAAGCGGTGATCGACCCGATGGTCAGGGTCTCGCCCGGAACATGCCCGGCCACCCGCGCCGCGGCCAAGAACCACACAACCGCCACCGCCATCGACATCACCCAATAGGTGCCTTCGGCAAAGCCGGCATAGGCGCGGTCAATCTGCACGATCAGGCCGAAAACGTCGCGGTTCAGCTCGGCGAAACGGCTGGAACGGGCGTCCTCCTGGCCGGCGGCCTTGACCGCCTTGAGGCCGCGCATCGATTCGCCAAGCACGGTATGCAGGGTCGCCCAGCGCGCGCCTTCCTTCTGGAACAGGCCGTGCAGGCTTTTCCAGATCCAGCGGACGCCCAGGATAAGGACGGGCACGGGAATAAACACCACGAGCGCCAGCTTCCAGTCAAGCCGCAGCAAGACATAGGCGATGGCGAAAAACGACAGCGTGTTCACGAACAGGTACGGCAGGCCGTCGATGAGAAAGTGCTGCAACTCCTGGGTGTCGTGCATGACCCGGCTGACGAGCTCGCCCGCTTCCCGTTTGGAAAAATACCCCATCCGCAATTTCTGCAGATGCGCGTGCAGGCGCGTCCGGAGATCGGCGATAAGCCGCGACGCCAGCCACGAGGCGAGGTAGGTCGAGATATAGCGGGTGATAAAAAAGACAAAGCCGCACGCCAGCATGGCGGCGATAAGCCCGCCCAGCCGGTCCCGTTGGCCGCCCAGGATGACGCCGTCGGTGATTTCCTTCGTCAGGATGGGCGGGATGACCCCGGCGATGACGCCGATCACCGTCGCCGATATCAAAACAGCCAGGCGCAGCCGGTAGGCCCGGAGCAAACCGAGGAGCCGCCGGAAAACGGCGAAGAAATTGATGCAGGCCGGGCAGTTCGCGCCCCGTTCCGGCAGCGGGCTGCCGCAGCGGGCGCACATGGCCGGCCCCTCGGGTTCGGGCAGGGGCGCGGGCAGGCCGTCGATAATGTTGTTGAGGATGCGGCAATAGACGCCGAACTCGGGAACAAGGGTTCGCGTATAGCGGATCAGCCGCCGTTCGCCGCCGTCGCGCAAGGCCGCGACCAGCGAGGACCCGCCCAGGAGTTCTACAATGCGTATTTCCTTGATCGAGGCGAGCTCGAGATCTATGATTATATCGTCGGAATCGAGTACAACCAGGTGGTCGCCCTTCAGGACGAGAAAGGTTGCGCCAAAGCGGCCTTCGGGATCGAGATCCGAAGCCTGGACAAATCGGAGCGCGCCGTCGGGGTGGCGGGCGTCAAGTATATGCCGTAACGCGGGCGGCAGGGGGTCGTCGAGCATTGTCTATTCCTTGCCGTGTTTTTCGCGAGTGAATTCGCAGCCACGCGGCGTCTAACATTTATACGGTAAACCGTTCCCCAATCTCTTGATTTACGGTATACTGTCCATTAAGATTGCGTTTTCATGTTCTATCGTTCATACGACCGTATGGCGATAACGGGGGCGGCGTCGACGCGGTTTGCCGGAGGGGGATTTCATGTCTACCGAAAATACCATGAAAAAGCTGCGCCAGCTCTCCTCCGACCTTGTCCTGGTCGACCCGACGTCACCCCTGGAGGAATGGGCCGGCATCGGCAAGGCGGCGGAGGATTTGGCCGCACTGTTCCTCCAGGACGGCGACGGCGAAGCCCAGGAAGTGGCGACCCACATCGCCGACGTCGCCAAGTCCATGTCCAAGGGAATCATAGCCAACCCGGAAGCGGGAGTAAAGGCGATTCAAAGCCTTATCGGAGTCCTGCAGGATCTCGACGGCGGCCCGGGCATAATCGAATCCCACCGCAAACAGGCCATCGCCGAGGCCAACCTGTTTTTCCGCGACGCGAAAAAGAAGGAGTCCCGGGTCAGCGCCGCCACCGATTTCGAGGACGACGACGAACAACGCGAAATGATCATGGCGATCGAGCAGCGCATCGACGAACTGGAAGGCGATCTCCTCGCCCTCGATCCGCCTGTCACCGATTCGGAGGAAGTCCGCGCCATTTTCCGCCAATTCCACACCCTGAAGGGCGAAGGCGCGATTTGCGGCATCAAGTCCGTCGCCGAATTCTGCCACGGCATCGAGACGGAAATAGAGGATGCGCGCTCCGGCAACCTTATCCTCACCAGTGAAATCGTGTCGGTGCTGCAGGAACTGACCGCGATTATCCGCCCCATCCTCGCCGGCGACAGCCGCGAGGAAATAGGCGAAGACCTTATCCAGGCCCTGATGGACGAACTCCGCCTCGCCGTCTCCGAGTCGAAGGAATCGGGCGCGCCCGCGCCGGCCCAGGAGGAAGAGAACGGCGAAGACAAGTTCGCCGATTTCTTTTCCGGCTTTGCGCCGCCCGACGATCCGGAGGATTCGGACGACTCGGAAGAAGCGGACGAAACTTCCGGAGCGGAGGAAATCGAGGCCGGGGCGGTTCCAGACGAGAGCGCCGCCGAAACGACTGCCGGCGAGAGCCCGCCGCTCGACGAAACGGCACAGGCGCTTCTCAGCCTGCTGGAGGCATCGGAAGAGCCGTCGGGCCAGGCGGAGCAGGAGGAAGCCGCTGCCGGCGAAAAGCCCACACTGGACGACACCGCCGCCATCCGCGCCGAAGAGGCGCGGGAATTGGCCGAAAACCTCAGCGCCGCCGATTTTCTCGACACCCTTGCCTGCGATACCGGGCCGGGCGAGCCCGGGGCAAAAAAACCGGACAAGCGGAAAAAACCGGAGAAAGCTCCGCGGCCGCCCGCGGCCGCGCCTTCCGCCCCGGCCCCCAAACACAAATCCGACGCAGAGACGCCGTTCCAGCCCGCATTCCCGCCGCCGCCGAAAAGACCGGCCGCCGCCTCCCGCACGGGCGAGGATACGGTCATCGAGTCGGGCGACCTGGCGGTCAAGGCGGCCAGTTCCACCGCCATCGTCAGGGGCGAGATTATCGAGAAAAAGATCGAGGACACCAAGGTCAAGGCGATCTCCGTCGACGTCAACCGCCTCGACGATCTCCTTGAAATCGTGGGCGAAGTGTCCTTGATCGGATCGTACGTGACGACGCAACTGCGCGGCCAGGAAAACCTGTCGCTGCAGACCACCGACCTGCTGCGCGCCTGCGCGCGCCTGCAGGAGGTGGCGAACTCGATGCGCATGACTTCCATACGGCCGCTGTTCATGACGATTCGCCGCGCCGCCGCCGACGCAGCCCGCGCCAGCCGCAAGATGATCGACATCAACATGCAGGGTATCGACACCCAGGTCGACCGTTCCATTGTCGAAAGTCTCTCGGCCGCGCTGATTCACATTATCCGCAACGCCGTCGACCACGGCATCGAAACGGCGGAAGTGCGCCGCCGCGCCGGGAAACCGCAGCGCGGCGTGATCAACATCTCCGCCAGCCGGACCAACTCGGACATCGTCATCGAACTCGGGGACGACGGCCAGGGCTTCGACCTGAAGGCGATCCACGACAAGGCGGTGGCGATGGGGAAAATCGCGCCAGACGCCACCCTGACGAACGAGGAACTCGCCGACCTCGTCTTTCTGCCCGGCCTGTCGACTGCCAAACGCATCACCGGCCTGTCCGGCCGCGGCGTGGGCATGGAAATCGTCCGCGAATCCATCGACTCGCTCCGGGGCAAGGTCGAAATCCGCACCGTCGAAGGAAAAGGCTCCACCGTCAGGATGCGCTTCCCCCTGATGGTCGCGGCCATGGACGCGATGATGGTCAAGGTGGGCGCGAATACCCTCGCCCTCCCTGTCTCGCAGGTGCGCGAATGCTTCCGCCCCACCAAGGACGACATCGGCACGATTGAAGGGCGCGGCACCATCGTCACCATCCGGGGCGTCATCCTGCCGGTGCTGTTTCTGGCGCAGGAGTTCGGCATCGCCGGCGAGGCCCAGCGGCCCGAGGACGGGGTGCTCGTGGTCGTCGAGACGGGCGAGATGCTGGCGGCGGTCTTGGTGGACGAGACGCTTGGTTCGAGCCAGGTGGTTATCCGCTCCCTCGAAGGCCCGCTGGCGCAGAGCCAGCTCGTCGCCGGCGCGGCGGTGCTGCCGGACGGCAGCATCGGCCTTGTCATCGAAACGACCAAGCTGACCGAGCGCGTTGCCACCACCGCATCAAAGGCGTTCAACGACGCCGGAAAGCGCCAGGCCGAAAGTTCGCGGCAAATCGACACCGTCTCCATCGGCTCGAACCAGGTGGGGATGATCGACTTCAACATCATGGCCCCCGGCCCGAACGATACGGTCCGGACCCAGTCTTCGCCATCAACGCCTTCAAGACCCGCGAATTCGTGCCCCTGACGAAGCTCCGCTCCATCCCGGGCAGCCCGACCGGCTTCGCCGGCATGATGATGCTCCGCGACACCACCGTGCCGGTGGTGCATATGGGCGTGGTGCTCGGGCTGATGTCGGAGTACGAGCGGCGCGAGGAATGGGAGCAGATCGTCCTAATCTGCGAGTTCTCCGGCAAAACGGTCGGCTTTCTCGTCAGTTCGGTGGAGCGGTTGTCGTATATCTCGTGGGAAGACATCATGCCGCCGCCCTCCACCGGCGGGCTTATCCAGATTGAATACGTGGTCGGCACCATCCTGATGTCGAAGTTGAAAGGCACGCTCGCCAACAAGCAGGCTGTCGAAGGAAACGGCACCGTGGCGGCAGACGGCAGGGCGACCCGCCCCGACCCCACGGCCGAAGAGGCGCAGGTGGCGTTTGTCCTCGATTTCGAGCGGATTGTCGGCAACGTCCTCGAGCTTTACGGCGACATGGGGTCGGAACTTGGCAACATGGGGGGCGAGCGCCGCGACGGCGTGCGCGTCCTGCTGGTCGAGGATTCGCCCCTTATCCGCAAACAGACGAACAAGGCCTTGTCGGCGGCGGGCATCACCGTCATCGAGGCAGGGGACGGCCAGGAGGCGTGGGACAAGATTGAGGAACTGCGGCAGGAGGCGGACGCGCAGAAGGAGTCCATCTTCACCCGGGTCGACCTCGTCCTCTCGGACATCGAGATGCCGCGCATGGACGGCTACACCCTTACCTACAACATCAAGCACGATCCGGTGCTGCGGGTGTTGCCGGTGCTGCTGCACAGTTCCATCACCAACGACAGCATGATCAGCCGCGCCACCGAGGTCGAGGCCGACGGGTTTATCCCGAAGTGCGATCCCAAGGAACTGGCGGATCAGTTGAAGAAGTATTTGTAGTTTGGGCGGAAAACCGTAGCGGATGCTGGGGCGTGGACCCCGGCCGAACAGCCCGTTTGTCGCCCGGGTGGATGTATGCACGCCGGGGTGACGTGGGGGTTGGCGTGGTCGCTTTGGTTTGAAAGTGCGTAACTGCCCGACGACTGGCAGACAGCGTCTTCTTTATAAAAACGTCTCACCTTTCCCCATCGTCGCCCCGGCGTTTTGACGCTCATCAGCGTAAAAAACGGGCGGTTCGGCCGCGGTCCACGCCATTACCAGCCAATGCAGAAAAAATCCTCCACGCCCAAAGCCTCGGTTCGACATCGGCAACGCCGCTCGCCCCACCCGCACCCCTTTCAACCTCAATTGGAAATACAGTCACAGGCATTGCACATCCCTATTCTTTCCTCTATAATCCACCGTATCGCCCAATGACGCGCCAGCATTCCGGAAACCCGGACCCGGTCGTCCGAGGGCTGCGGCCAGAAACCTAACGGGAAGCGGAGGTTCCGGCCGAAGTTGTGGATAATGGACCATGGTACGCCCGATAAACAATGTGACGGCCGCTCATATCCTTGGGCGATCCGCCGCATTCCGGACGCAACCATGGTTCCGACACGTTCGACAAGGCGTTTTCGCGCTAATCATGTCGTATGCTGCCGGCGGTGCTTTTGCGTCCGTGTAAGGAATGTGGTTATGGAGTGTTACGGACGTAGTTGAGCGGAGCATCGTAAAATGTGCGGAATTGGTGAGGGGAACCGCCGGGAAATGGACAGATGTCTTTTTCCCGTGCTCAAATCCCGAACCGGCCGCTTTTACGGCATGAGGGGAATGGTAATGCCCATGAAAACAGGTTCGTCCCTGATCTGCGTCATTCTTGCCTTTGTCGCCCTCCTGGCGACGGCGGCAAAGGCTCAGGACGACTATTACGGCGGCTCGCCGGATGGAATGTACCCTGATTCCGGCGCGGTCGCGGGTGACGGCGCGTCCGGTTTTACCGCCGACCCATTCCTCGATCCCTTCGCCGACGATTTCGCCGCTCCCGCGTCGGGCGGCTTTTCCCCCTTCGAAGGCGGCGACGCCATCCCCGATTCGGTCCCGTCATTCGGCGGCGGCGCGGCCTCTGACGACGGCTACGGCGACGACGACTATGACTATGGCGATGACGATTATGACGATGACGACTACGGCGACGACGACTATGACGACGACGAAACCAGCTATCTGGATGAATTCCGCACCGAACCGCGCCTGGCCGACATCGACGGCCCCGACGCCGAAGGCAACATGGTTACCGCCATCGAAGTGCTGAACACCGTCACCACCACCCCCGACCAGATCATTTACCGCTTGTCCACCCGCGTCGGCTATCCGCTGCGGGAACGCACCCTGGACAGCGACTTCCAGCGCCTTACCGCCATGGGCGTGTTCGACGACATCCAGATCCGCAAGGAAATGGTGCAGGGCGGCGTCAAGATCGTCATTGTCGTCCGCGAAAAAGACATTATCCGCCGCATCGAATTCGCCGGCAACCAGCAGATCAAGACCCGCAAACTCAACACCCTCATCGAATCCAAAGTCGGCGAACGCTTCGACGCCGGCCGCGCCAACCGCGACCGCCGCGCCATCGAGGACTTCCTCCACAAGGAATACTACTACTTCGGCGAGGTCGAGGTCGACGTCCAGCCCTTCGAGGACGGCGTCCGCCTGGTCTACGACATTTCCGAAGGCGGCCGCCTCTATGTCGGCGACATCACCTTCCGCGGCAACACCGTCTTCACGGACAAGGAACTGTTCGCCAAGATGGAGACAAAACGCTCCGGGCTGATCTCCCGGGGCAAATACCTGCGCCGCGCCTTTGAACGCGATCTCGAACGCATCCGCATGTCGTACCTGGACAAGGGCTACCTGGACGTGCGCGTCATCGAGCGGCCGATGCAGATAACGGCCAATGTGCCCAAATCCCGCTGGCAGCGCCGCGACGTCTTCCTCCATGTCGACATCGACGAAGGCGACCAGTACCACGTCGGCTCGGTCAATATCGAGTTCGCCAGCACCAGCCTGGTGTCGGAGCCGTCCATCCGCGCCGCCATCAAGACCATGCCCGGCACGGTCTACAGCCCGATCACAATTCAGGAAGACGCGATGAAAATCCGCGACGTCTACGGCATGGCGCCGAACTCGCGCTACTTCACCCGCGTCATCCCGGAGCCGGAAGTGACCGAGGACGGCCTCGTGATGGACGTTACCTTCCATATTTCCGAAAGCCCCGAGGTTATTGTCGAGGGCGTGCGCGTCACCGGCCTGACCCACACCAAGGAAGTGGTGGTGTTGCGCGAATTCGAACTGTTCCCGGGCGAAAAGATCGACTCCCGGAAGTTCCAGCGTACCCGCGAGAATGTTGAAAACCTCGCCTACTTCAAGGAACGCCCGACCATCGAAATCCGCGAAGGCTCGGCCCCCGACCGGGCCATCCTCGTCGCCGAACTGGAGGAGACGTCCACGGGCAAGATCACGGCCGGCGTCGGCGTGTCGTCCCAGGACTCGATTGTCGGCTCGTTCGGCATTTCGCAGCGGAACTTCGACTACCAGGACAAGCCGAAGACGCTGCGTGATCTCTATACCGGCAAAGCGTTCCGCGGGGCAGGCCAGACCTTCTCCACGATCGCGTCGGTCGGTTCGGAGTCGCAGGCCTATTCGGTGAACTTTACCAATCCCTGGATCTTCGGCAAGCCGATCAGCATGTCGACCTCGGCCTACTATAACAACTACGAGTACGACGACGAATACCACGAACGCCGTATCGGCCTGTCGCTTCTCTACGGCAAACGGCTGTTCGATATCAAGGAACTCACCGTCAACGCCGGGTACCGCCTCGAGCTTGTCGGACTCTCGAAGTTTGAAGAAGCAAGTGGGTACACCTATGAATACATGCGCCAAGAAGGCAACCACAACGTCAGCCGCTGGCTGGCAGGGCTGAACTACGATTCGCGGGACAGTTCGTGGGAACCGACCAAGGGCGCGCAGGTCAGCGCAAACTTCGAGCTGGCTGGTAAGTACGCGTTGTCCAGCAAGGATTTCTGGCGTGCGTTCCTTTCGACTCAGTACTTCATTCCGTTCTTTGTCGATAGCCAGGACCGGAACTGGTCTCTTGGCTTCCGGGGCGATGTCGCTTATGCCGATGCCTATGGCGACGGCGACGGCACGAGTACGCGGGTGCGGGACGACGGCACCGTCGATCATCTGGATTATTCGAACGATGTGCCGTACTACGAACGCTTCCACTTGGGCGGTGTCGGTTCGGTGCGCGGCTTTGATTACCGTGGCATCACGCCGCGCGACCAGTACGACAACGCCATCGGCGGTGAAGGCATGATCAGCGCCTCGGTCGAGTTGTTCTTCCCCATCTGGGAGCGTATCGTCCGCGGCTCGATGTTCTACGACATCGGTACGGTGTGGCGTTACGGCGACGATCCGAAGTTCAAGGGAGCGGTGGACAAGGTCGCGGGTGAACCGATTCGCAGTACCGACCGCAAGTGGCGTTCGAGTACCGGTCTCGGCCTACACATCAAGACGCCGCTTGGCCCGATGCCGGTCCGCCTCTACTACGCGATACCGATTAACAAGCAGGAGCACGACGAGGTCCAGCGATTCCAGTTCACCATGGGCGCGTTGTTCTAGGGTCTTTTTAGGCTTTGCCCATAGCCGGGGTCCACGGGCATGTGCGTTTGCTACGCGCCACTCGGCTTGACCATACTAGAGTGTGTCGTCACAATATTTTCAGCCAACGACAGACACACCGAATATAA
>JAJQBO010000168.1 GCA_021203245.1 Planctomycetaceae bacterium | reverse complement strand
TGACCCATAATCATCAACTCTTATCGTAATTCAAGAGTTTTGAAACAGTGCTTTAGGAATTACCTTTGTTTTTGCCATTGCAGTAACTCCTGATTCCCTCATCAAAGACCTATTGATCATGGATGCCTCACAATTGCATGAAGGCACATTCCTTTATGGATGCGAAATTCATTTTCTCTCGTGATCCGATAACTCTTCCCACAAGCGGCGCAACCCTTCTTCGAGTTGAATTTTCGGCTGCCAACGAGGGAGTGAGCGGTATCCCGTTTGTAATCGCATAACCTCGCATTTTCTGTAGGGTTTTACTCCCCACTGCGCGTTCAGCGTCTTTCCGGATACGTGCTCCAAGAGTTCCACCAATTGTCGAACTGTCCGCCGTTCCCCCGAAGACAAGCCAAAGACATGACAGGAACCAGAGCGTTCGGTATCTTGTAAGTAATGGTAACATTCCACAAACGCGCCGCAGATATCATCCACGTGCACCAAATCCATTTCCTGATCGCCAGGCGACAGTTCGATTTTTTCCCCGGTTTTCAGGCGTTGAAAGAGGACACTGATCAGTTTGCCACGTAGATCGTCCTCAGCATAACTATCGAATATTCGCAGTATGGCACACCGCATGTCCGTGGACCGTGCATAGTACGCGAGGATATCTTCGAATGCCTGCTTTGTCGCTGCGTACAGATTCGCGGGATTATATGACACATCCTCGGCGATGCACTCCTGCCACGACGTCCCTGCACCGACAAAGGTTTTTACCGAAGCGAGGCGCATTGCATCTAGTATCGCTGCTCCGAAAGATATATTTCCCGCCACAAGAACGGGAATATCTTCTGGTTGGTGGTCGGCAACATAATGGGCGGCCAAATGAAAAACCACATCCGGACGATTCACCTCTAAGTAATGTGCCAGAGAGTGAACATCACCGGCATAAACATGATAGCCGTCCACTCCTTGCGCCAGTCCATACCCGCTTTGGTTTGCCCGGGGTCTTACAATAGCATAGACCTTCCACCCGCCCTTGGCAAGATAGGCACACAACCGCGAGCCAATAAATCCAGTAGCACCAGTCACTATCGCGCACTTGTCCACTGTACGGCCCTCTTTCCAGAACGGAATCGGAACGCCATCAAAGAGAAAAGGGGAACCGCTTGCACGGCTCCCCTTGATGGGCGTTTCAGTTTTTGATGATTACCACGCAAAATGCGCAAACGCCTTGTTGGCTTCGGCCATGCGGTGGGTGTTTTCGCGCTTGGTCATGGCGGCGCCTTCGCGCTTGAAGGCGTCCATAAGCTCGTTCGCCAGACGTTCCTTCATCGGGCGGCCCTTCTTGGAACGACTCGCTTCGAGAATCCAGCAAATCGCGAGAGACTGCTGCCGGTTGGGCTTTACCTGAACAGGAACCTGGTAGTTCGCGCCGCCGACGCGGCGGGACTTGACTTCGACAAGCGGCTTGACGTTGTTCACCGCCGTCTCGAACACCTTGGCGGGCGACTCCTCGGGCAGCTTCTTCGCGATAATGTCCATCGCGCCGTAGAAGATCGCTTCCGAGACCGCCTTCTTGCCGTCGTACATGAGACAGTTAATGAACTTCGACACAAGCATGGAACTGTACCGCGCGTCCGGCTTGACGCCGGGACCGGTGACGTTGGTGCTTCTTACCGACATATTTTTCCCCAAATCTGCGGCGCTTTTGTAGACTGCGCCTTATTTCTTGTTCTTCGCGGATATCAGATCCGCGACACCAGGGATACTCGAACCGCCCACCGGCGGCCCGTAGTCACGATTGCTTACTTCTTGGGCGTCTTCGCGCCGTATTTCGAACGCTGCTGGCGGCGGTTTTCGACGCCGGCGCAGTCGAACACGCCGCGAATGATGTGATAGCGCACACCGGGCAGGTCGCGCACGCGGCCGCCACGGATAAGCACAATCGAGTGCTCCTGCAGGTTGTGACCTTCACCCGGAATATACACGGTCACTTCCTTGCCGTTGGTGAGACGAACGCGGGCGATTTTCCGGAGCGCCGAGTTCGGTTTCTTCGGGGTGGTGGTCTTGACCTGGACGCAAACACCCTTCCTTTGCGGGCAGGATTCCAACACCGGCGACTTCGACTTGTACTTGGGCTGCTTGCGGCCCTTGCGGACGAGCTGGTTGATTGTAGGCATAGTCTCTCTTACTCTGCTCTGCCGCTCACGCGGCTTAATCTGGCTGACTGCAACGATGATATATTGAAAAACCCCTCCCGCCCGACAGCCACAGCCGTGCGGAATGAGAGCCGGTACATAAAACGTCAAAGTATACGGAAGAAATGCAAATCCGCAATAAAAATCAGGGCGAAACCGGTCCGGGCCGCATATTTACGGTTGAGGTGGATCGGGTGTAATCCCCTCATGAACGCGCACGATTCCCTCTGTTACAATAGCTGTTGGCCGTTTGAGTTCGGTGCCTTCACTGTCTGCCCCGTGGAGCCCGGCCGAACCGCCCGCTCCCTCCGCTGGTATACGTCCGCACGCCGGGGTGACGGATGGGGGAAGATGAAAGGTAAATGTTAATCCTTTCCCCCTCACCCCAGCCCTCTCCCCGAGGGGAGAGGGAGTGTGTTTTTAGCCTATTTACGCGTTCAGGATATTCTCGAGGTCGGCGCCGATTTCGTCCTCGGGCGCCAGGTCGTCCACCATTTCCTGCCGGGGCAACGGCTGGGTGCGGATGTTCGACTTCCGGAGTTGCGGGAAGCCGGTGCCGGCGGGAATCATCCTGCCGATCAGCACGTTTTCCTTCAGGCCGCGCAGGTTGTCGCGCCGGCCGGCGATGGCGGCGTCGGTGAGGACGCGGGTCGTCTCCTGGAAGGAGGCGGCCGCGACAACCGACTCGGACGACAGACTCGCCCGCGCCACGCCCTGCAACACGCCCACGAACTGCGCCGGACGGCCGCCCTTCGAGACGACATCGCGGTTGACCTTGGTGATAAGCGACTTCGACACGGCGTCGGTGAGAAGAAGCTGGGTGTCGCCCGGGTCTTCAATCTTCACCTTGTTCATCATCTGGCGGATGATAATCTCGATGTGCTTGTCGTTGATGCGCACGTTCTGGGCGCGGTACACCTTCTGGATTTCGCCGAGGAGATAGTTCTGCAACGCTTCCTCGCCGGAAATCGCCAGGATGTCGTGCGGGACGAGCGGGCCTTCGACCAGCGGATCGCCGGACTTCACCCGGTCGCCGGTATGGACGCGGATATGCTTGCCCTGCGGCACCAGGTGTTCGAAGACCTGACCGGAATCGGACTTGACCAGGATCTGGCGTTTGCCGCGGCGACGTTCGCCCAACTCGACAATGCCGTCGACCTCGGCCATGACCGCCGGGTCCTTGGGCTTCCGGGCTTCAAACAGTTCGGTGACGCGCGGCAGACCGCCGGTGATGTCCTGGGTGGTGCCGATTTCGCGCGGGGTACGCGCGAGTTCTTCACCGGCCTGGACGACATCGCCTTCGTCGACGCGAAGGTGCGCCTTTTCCGGCACCGAGTAGGCGATGATCGGGTTGCCGTCTTCGCCGAGGATGACGATCTGCGGCTGCAGGTCGCCCTTGTGTTCGAGGATGACCTTACGCTCGAAGCCGGAGGCGTCCGCCTCGAGGCGCATGGTCGCGCCTTCGACGATATCGTCGAAGCGCACGACGCCGGCGAACTCGGACAGGAGCGGCGTGTTGTACGCGTCCCACGAGGCCAGGGTCTGGCGCGGTTTGACGACGTCGCCTTCCTTGACCTGGAGGATGGCGCCGGCGACCACGTCCATCGGTTCGCCGATTTCGCGGCCGCGATCGTCACAGACGATGATCGCGCCGTTCCGGTTCAGGACCACCGGCACGGTGATGTCCTGGCCCTTTTCGTCCTTCCTGACGGTGTCGACAACCTTGAGGTTGTTGAACTTGATGCGGCCGCCGACGTCGGCGCGCAGTTCCGACTCGCGGACCGCGTGCTTGGCGATACCGCCGATGTGGAAGGTACGCATGGTGAGCTGCGTGCCGGGCTCGCCGATGGACTGGGCGGCGATGACGCCGACCGCCGTCCCCGGTTCGACCAGCTTACCGGTCGACAGGTCCATGCCGTAGCACTTGGCGCAGATGCCGTGGGTGCATTCGCACGCCAGGGGCGAGCGGATACGAATCTTGCCGAGATCCAGTTCCTGGATGCGGCGGGCGGCCGGGCGGTCGATAAGCTGACCCTTAGCAACCACCAGTTCGCCGGAGAGGATATCGACGATGTTGTCGCACGCGACGCGGCCGAAGATGTTGTCGGCGAGGCTGACTTCCTCGTGCTCGCCCTGGATGACCGCGCCCTTGGCGACGCCGTTCACCGTGCCGCAGTCCATCGTGGTGATGGTCGCGTCCTGCGCGACTTCGACCAGCTTACGGGTGAGGTAACCCGAGTCCGCCGTCTTCAGCGCGGTATCGGCCAGACCCTTGCGGGCGCCGTGGGTCGAGGAGAAGTACTCGAGTCCGCGCAGGCCTTCGCGGAAGCTGGCGCGGATGGGCGTCTCGATGATTCGGCCGTTCGGCTTGGTCATCAGGCCGCGGAAGCCGGCGAGCTGACGAATCTGCGTGGTGGAGCCTCGCGCGCCCGAATCGAACATGGCCCAGATCGGGTTCAGGTACGGCACGCCGTCGCGGTGCGTGTGGCTCTTCAGTTCCTTCAGGAGGTCGATGGTGATGGCCTCGGTCACGTGCGTCCAGGCGTCGACGATCTGGTTGTAGCGTTCGCCGTCGGTGATGTCGCCCATCTGGTGCGCTTCTTCGATGATGGCGACCTTTTCCTCGGCGGCGGCGATGATGGTCGCCTTGGAGGGCGGCGTCCGCAGGTCGTAGGCCGAGAAGGACAGGCCCGACAGGGTGGCGTAGTGGAAGCCCGTTTCCTTCGTCGCGTCCAGGAATTCGACGGTCGCGCCACGGCCGAGCCGCAGGTGGCAGTCGGACACGCAGGCGTTCAGCGCCTTCTTGTTCATCAGCTTGTTGTAGAACGGCATGCCCTTGGGCATGATGTCGTGGAAAAGGATGCGCCCGACCGAGGTCGGCAGGAAAGTGCGCCGCGCGCGCTTCCGCTCCTCTTTCTTTGTGAGGATCTTCTTTTCCACGCCGTTCGGGCCGTCGACATACTCGACTCGGACCCATTCGTCGTCGGCTGTTTCCATAACCGCCTCGGCGTCGGCCGGCATGCGCACATAGACGCGCGCCTGCAGGTGGACGATGCCTTCCTCGTACGCTTCGATGGCGTCCATGATGTCCTTGAACACCATGCCCTCGCCCTGCAGCCCGGGCCGGATGAGGGTGAGGTAGTAGCAGCCGAGCACGATATCCAGGTCGGCGGTGATGATCGGGTTGCCGTGCGCGGGCGAGAAGATGTTCGCCGTCGAAATCATGAGGAGCGACGCCTCGACCTGCGACTCCACCGTCAGCGGCAGGTGGACAGCCATCTGGTCGCCGTCGAAGTCGGCGTTGAAGCCGGAACAGACGAGCGGGTGGATACGGATGGCTTCGCCTTCCACCAGCACCGGGTAGAACGCCTGGATACCCATTCGGTGCAGGGTGGGCGCGCGGTTGAGCATGACCGGGTGGCCCTCGATAACTTCCTCGAGCACGTCCCAGATTTCCTCGTCCTTGCGTTCCAGCATGATCTTCGCCGACTTGATGGTATCGGCCAGGCCCTTTTCCTTCAGTTTGCGAATGATGAAGGGCTGGAACAGTTCGAGCGCGATCTTCTTCGGCAGGCCGACCTGGTCGAGCTTGAGTTCCGGGCCGACGATAATGACGGAACGGGCCGAGTAGTCGACGCGCTTACCCAGCAGGTTGGCGCGGAGGCGGCCCTGTTTGCCCTTGATCATGTCGGTCAGGGACTTCAGCGGCCGGTTGCCCGCGCCCTGGACGGGACGCTTGCAGCGGGAGTTGTCGAACAGGGCGTCGACGGCCTGCTGGAGCATGCGCTTTTCATTGCGGACGATGACCGAGGGAGCGTTCAGGTCAAGGAGCTTCACAAGACGATTGTTCCGGTAGATCACGCGGCGGTACAGGTCGTTCAGGTCGGAGGTGGCGAAGTTCCCGGAATCGAGCGGCACCAGCGGGCGCAGGTCGGGCGGGATGACCGGCACGACGTCCATGACCATCCACGCCGGATCGTTCTTGCCGGCGATCAGCGCCTGGACGAGGCGGAGACGCTTGACGAGCGTTTCGGTCTTCAGCTTCTGGGTGCAGACGGCGAGCTGTTCCTTTAGTTCCTGCTCGAGGGTGATGAGGTCGAGGCCCTTGAGGAGCTCGCGGACGGATTCCGCGCCCATCATCGCCTTGAACGAGGAACCGAACTTGTCGCGCGCTTCGCGGTAGCCGTCTTCGGACAGTACTTCCGCCATTTTCAGGGTGGTGTCGCCCGGATCGGTAACGACATAGCGCTGGAAATAGATGATCTGCTGCAAGGCCGTCGACTTGATGCCCAGGAGCGTGCCCAGGCGCGACGGCATGGCGCGGAAGAACCAGATATGCACGACCGGCACGGCCAGGTTGATGTGGCCCATGCGGGTGCGGCGCACCTTGGAATGGGTGATTTTCACGCCGCAGCGGTCGCAGATGATGTCTTTGTACTTGATGCCCTTGAACTTGCCGCAGGAGCACTCCCAGTCCCGTTCGGGACCGAAGATGCGCTCGCAGAACAGGCCGTCCTTTTCCGGGCGATAGGTACGGTAGTTGATGGTCTCGGGGGTCTTCACCTCGCCATAGGACCACGACCTGATGTCGTTGGGACTGGCCAAAGAGATAGTGATGGAGCCGTAGTCGTTGATTCTTTCATAGCTCATTTCAGGCATGTGACAATCCTCTTTTATTGGCAGACCGGATCGAACCGCCCCGACTGAAAAATCTTCCTGGCTCTCCGAAAAGGGTCGCGGCGAGCCTGTTATTTCGTTTTGGTGACGTGGCTGCGGATGTCCTGCAGGGCTTCGTGTATCTTGAAGACGACCATGACCAGTTCGAGCCACAGCCGTCCGCCCAGTACGAGGAGAACCACCCCGACGATGTACCGGAACAACTCGAACATCCCGTCGGAGAATCCAATCCGCGCCATCAGCGAGAAGGCGGCAAAAACGCCCGCCACCCCCACCAGCAAAACCAGCACCACATACACCATAAACACATACCGGGCGATCACGGGAAAAAACATACTCTCGAACGAGAAGAGCCGCTTCCACCCGCCCTGCCGCGTCTCGTCGGCGAAATCCGCATGTGGTTCGGGGATGTCGTCGTCACGCGGGCGTTCAGGTTCGGGCTGACCGGAGATCGGGTCCATTTCATCCATGGCTTTCTCCTGCGTTCGGGTTGTCTATTCCGTGGCGGCGGCTGGCGCCGCCGCCCGGTTTGCGTCGTCTCTATTCTTCGTCGCCTCCTGTGAGTTGCGCGCCGCTGCGCTCGAGCTTGATGTCCAGGCCGATGCCGCGGATTTCGTTGCACAACACGTCGAAGGACACGGGCATGCCCGGCTCGACCGTGCTCTCACCCTTGACCATCGCTTCGTAAATCTTGGTGCGGCCGTCGACATCGTCGGACTTGACGGTCAACAGTTCCTGGAGGATGTTGGCAGCGCCATAGGCTTCGAGCGCCCACACTTCCATTTCACCAAAGCGCTGGCCGCCGTTACGGGCCTTGCCGCCCAGCGGCTGCTGGGTGATAAGGCTGTAGGGGCCAGTGGCGCGGGCGTGAATCTTTTCCGCAACCAGGTGGTGCAGCTTGATCATGTACATGTTGCCGACCGTCACCTTTTCGTGGAACGGTTCGCCGGTGCGGCCGTCGTAGAGGACCGCCTTGCCGTCCTCGGGCAGCCCGGCTTCGCGGAGCGCCTCGTGAATCTCGTCCTCGGTCGCGCCGTCGAACACCGGCGTCACCGCGCGGAAGTTCAGGGTCTGACCGGCCCAGCCCAGGTGGATTTCCAGGATCTGGCCGACGTTCATTCGGGACGGAACGCCCAGCGGGTTCAGGACCATTTCGACCGGCGTGCCGTCTTCGAGGAACGGCATGTCCTCTTCCGGCAGGATACGGGCGACAACGCCCTTGTTGCCGTGACGACCGGCCATCTTGTCGCCAAGCGACAGCTTGCGCTTGACCGCGACATAGACCTTGACCAGTTCCAGCACGCCGGGGCGGAGTTCGTCGCCGCGGCGCAGCCGGCCGACTTCCACTTCGCAGCGCGTTTCCAGGAACGAGATGCGGCGGTCGTGCTCGAGGCAGATCGACTTGACCCGGTCCCGCTTGGAGGCGGGCGTTTCGAGATCGCCGAACTGGCACTGTTCCTGCAGTTCCATCATGCGTTCGTAATCGGCCTGACGCGGAATCTTCAGCACCTTGCCGGTCTTCTTGTTCACGGGCGCGCCGCCGAGGGCTTCGGTCAGGCGCTTGAACTTGAGGTTGATTTCCTCCACGATCTTTTCGCGGGTGGTGGACTCGAGCCGCTTGATGGCGGACTTGACCGCAGCCTCCTGCCCGGTCTTCGACTCGCCCCGGCGGGCCTGCGCGCCGATGGATTCCTCGCCCAAGGCGGCGGCGGGAACGGTTGTCTCGACGTCGCCGCCCATTTCACCCAACGCCTCGAGGGCGCGGGCCAAACCGGCTTCCGGGTCGACATCCGAGGACATCGCGCCGACGCCGCGGCGGGAGAAGCGCTTGACGTTGATGACATAGCCCTCGGTGCCGGGGGACACGATAAGGGAGTCGTTTTTCACGTCTTCGCCGGCGCGGCCGAAGATGGCGCGGAGCAGCTTTTCTTCGGACGAGAACTCCGACTTCGCCTTCGGCGCAATCTTGCCGACGAGGATGTCGCCCGGCTCGACCTTGGTGCCGATGCGAATCAGGCCGGTGTCGTCCAGGTTGGCGAGCGCGGCTTCGGACACGCCGGGGATGTCCCGGGTGATTTCTTCCGCGCCGACCTTGGTCTCGCGAATCTCGCACGAGAACTCCTCGACGTGGACGGAGGTATAGGCGTCGTCGCGGATGAGTTTCTCCGAAACGAGGATCGCGTCCTCGAAGTTGCAGCCTTCGAACGAGAGGAACGCAACCATGACGTTTTTGCCGAGCGCCAGTTCGCCGCCCTTGGTCGCCGCGCCTTCGGTCAGCGGGTCGCCCTTCTTGACGAAGTCGCCCGCGCGCACCAGCGGCGTCTGGTTCAGGGTGGTGCCGTCGTTCAGGCCTTTATACTTGTGCAGACGATAGACGCGCCGGCCCGAGGTCAGCTCCTTGGAGGAGACGACGATACGGAGCGAGTCGGCATACAGCACTTCGCCGTCTTCGCGGGCGCGGGCCACCATGCCGGAGTGGCGGACGACGTCCCGCTCCATGCCGGTGCCGACGAGCGGAATGTCGGGCCGGACCAGCGGCACGGCCTGACGCTGCATGTTCGAACCCATGAGCGCGCGGTTCGCGTCGTCGTGCTCGAGGAACGGAATCAGGGAAGCCGAGATGCCGACAAGCTGTTTCGGACTCACGTCGGCCAGGGTCACCTGATCGGCGTTGCAGTGCATGAAGTCCTCGTTGTGGCGGCAGATCGGCCGCTCGACCAGGATCTTGCCCTTTTCGTCGACTTCGACGTCGGCCTGGGCGATATAGTGGTTGTCTTCCTCGTCGGCGCGGAGCCAGACGATGTTGTCGGTGATGTGGCCGTCCTTCACCTCGTAATACGGGGTGATGAGGAAGCCGAGTTCGTTCACCGCCGCATAGTTCGCGAGCGAAACGATAAGGCCGATGTTCGTGCCTTCCGGCGTCTCGACCGGGCAGATGCGGCCGTAGTGGGACGTATGCACGTCGCGGACTTCGAAGCCGGCGCGCTTCCGGTTCAAGCCGCCGGGGCCGAGCGCGGACAGACGCCGCTCGTGGACGAGCTGCGACAGCGGGTTCGACTGGTCGACGACCTGGGACAATTCGCCCCGGGCGAAGAAGTATTCGATAGCGGCGGAGATCGTCACCGCGTTCAGGAGCTGGTGCGGGCGAATCAGGTTCTGAAGAGCCATCCCGGGGATGGGCCCGTACTTTTCCTGGTAGGCGCGGTAGAGGCCGCCGTCGACGCCGTCCCCTTTCTTGAGGCCGAGGGTCATGGCCTGGAACGAGCCGATACCGTGCTTCCGTTGCGCCGCCTGGTAGTCCTCGTCCGAAATGATGTCGCCTTCGATCAGGTCGGTCTCGAGCGGATCGATGATGAGCCAGTCCTTGTTCGGCATCTCGGCGAACTCGGCCTTCGAGTCTTCCTGCTTCAGGGACTCGACTTCCGCCTCGGTCAGGATCTTGCCGACCGGAATACGGAACTGCGGGTCCGGCTTGACCGCGACCAGCAGCTTGAGCGGCCGCTTCTTGGATTCAAAGGCGGACGAGCCCCACTTCTTGACCGCAGCCTTGTAGTCGACTTCGCTCAGAACGGCGCCGCGGGCCAACTCGGTGTCGCCCGGATTCATGATATCGTAGCCGAACACATCGCCAAGGTTGGCCAGTTCGTTGCCGGCCGCCTTGATGACCATCTGCTCGCGGGTGGAGCGGCGGAGCTTGACCATGGCGGACCGAAGCTCCGACATGACGAGATCCTTGATGGTGCGGATGCGGCGGTTTTCGAGGTGGTCGATATCGTCGATCTGGCCTTCGTCCGCGCGCAGTTTCAAGAGATAGTGGCAGATGTTGAGGAAATCCATCCCCGACATGGTCATGCGTTCGTCGTCACGGATGTTGAATTTCCGGTTCAGACGGAAGCGGCCGATCTCGCCGAACGAATAGCGCTTTTCGTCGAAGAAGCGTTCAAAGAACAGTTCCTGCGCCTTGTCGCGGCTGGCCGGGGTGCCGGGGCGGAGCCGCTTGTAGATCTCGAGCAGCGACCAGATGTACTGGGCGCGATCGAGGCCGCCGGACCAGGCGATGCGCCAGGCGATCCTGTTGAAGATGTTTTCCTCGAGCTTCTTGGCGTCGCCGCCTTCGGAGAGGTCGTCGCGCATGTTCAGGTCGTTGACGAGGCCGGCCAGGACGTTCTGCTCGATCTGATCGAGCGTCTCGCGGTCGCCGTCGACTTCTTCGATAAAGAACGCGCCGACGGAGCGCGGCTTCGATTCGCGGCCATCGCGGGCCGAGACCATGGCGTCGCGGACGGCGCGGGCGACGATTTCGACGCTGGAGGCGTCGCCGCCGGCGAGCAGGGTCTTCAGCTTCTTCATCGCGTCGGAGGCGCGGAGGATGTCGCGGATGACGTTGCCGCCCCACTCTTCGATGCGTTCGCGGTCGTCCAGCAGGGTGTTGGCGATCAGTTCGTCTTCAAGGCCTTCGAAGTTGCCGTTCTCGTCGATGGAGCCGATGACTTCCAGCGAGGCGACGCCGGCTTCACGCAGCTTCGAGAAGACGGTGGGCTTTTCCGCGCCCTTGGCGGAGCCGTCTTCGATGCGGCGTTCCAAGGCCGCGCGGGTGAGGCGGGCGCAGGAGGGGATAATCACCTGGCAGTTGGCGTAATCGACGACGCGCGACACGCACAGCGGCAAGGGCTTGTTCTCCCGTTCCATCTTGTCGAGGTCGTCGAGGGTCTCCTCGGTGAGGGGATAGTCGACAACCGGGTGGAAGGCGCGGAGGATGTCGTCGTCCGAGTCGAGGATGGGCGACCACTGCTCGATGCGCCGGCCTTCGCCGCCGGAGGTGGACTTGCCGATGTCGTAGACGACCGGCAGGTTTGTCTCTGGGTCCATTTCCACCGCGAGGGCACGAAGGAATGTGGTCGCGGCGATTTTGCCCGACCGGTCGATGCGGATATTGAGTTGGTCCTTCGAGGTCACTTCGACCTGAATCCACGAGCCGTGCTCGGGGATGATGCGGCAGGAGTGCAGGCGCTTGCCGGAGGAGTGGACTTCGGAGGAGAAGTCGCACCCGGGCGAACGCTGCAACTGGGTGACGATGACGCGTTCCGCGCCGTTGACGACGAATTCGCCGCCACCGATCATCAGGGGAATTTCACCCAGGTAGACCCATTCCTCGACCGCGACCTTGCCGGTGAGGCGGACCTTGATTTTCAGGGGACCCGCGTAGGTCAACCTGAGGGCGCGGCACTCGTCCGGCGTATGCCGGGGCTCGCCGATTTGGTACTCCAGATACTCGAGGCTGACCGAGCCGTCGTAGGACTCGATGGGAAAAACCTCCCGGAAAACGGCTTCCAGGCCGTCGTTTTTCCGCTCCTGCGGCGGCGTGTCCATCTGCAGGAAGTCGGCATAGAAACGCCGCTGCGTCTCCATGAGATCCGGCAACGGCAGAGTGTGGTAAGCTTTTCCGTAGTAGCGAATTTCCTGGCTCATGTGGTTCCTCGCACTGGCTATGGGTATATTGCTTCGGCTGCTGGGCTGGGCATCGCATGGGCGCTGCCCGCGCAGGGCCAATAGTTTTCATGGTGAGGCCGTCTTCTCGTCCAAAATGGACAATGACGGCGGCTGGCGTCGCGACGGTATGGGCGCAGGACACAAAAGCGCTGGAACGCCGCATGGCACGAATGAAACGCCACCGTACTACAGTGTAGCATCGTCAGGGCGAAAAATACACCCCGAGTGGATTTTATACCGGCTCCACAACCGTAGTTCGAAACCGCAGACGGCGTCCGCCGCGAAATGCCTCGCAGACGGACGCCGATGCAGATAGATTTGGTGCAACTACTTCAATTCGACTTCAGCGCCGGCTTCTTCAAGCTGCTGTTTGAGCTTGTCCGCTTCATCTTTCGAAGCCTTTTCCTTGACCGGGCTCGGGGCCTTTTCGACCAGGTCCTTGGCTTCCTTGAGGCCGAGGCCGGTGATTTCGCGGACCGCCTTGATGACCGAGATCTTCTTGGTGGAATCCGGAACGGCCTTGAGGATGACGTCCATGACGGACGGGGCGGCTTCGCCCGCGTCGCCGCCGGCGGCAGCCGGGGCGGCCATCATCACCGCGCCACCGGAGGCGGGTTCGATGCCGTGGACTTCCTTGAGGTAGTCCGACAGTTCCTTGGCCTGAAGAAGGGTGAGACCAACGATCTTGTCGCCGAGTTCCTTGAGTTCCGCATTCCATTCACGATTTTCAGCCGACATTGCAACTTCTCCCTGATTCTAAAAAATACTACCGGAAAATAATAACGGGTAATGGAGACGGAGGCCGTTACGCGGCTTCCTCGTCCCCCTTGGCAATCTTCTCGATCTGGCTCGCGACCAGGCCGCCGCCGGCAAGAAGCTGCGCCGAGAGCGTGCCGCCCATGGCGAGAATCTGACCGGAGATGATGGACTTGAGCTCTTCCTTGGTGGGGCTTTTGGAAAGCTCGACGACCTGCTTCGTATCCAGGATGGCTTTTTCGAGAAGCGCACCGTGCAACTGGAGCTCGGCGTGTTCCTTGCGGAAGTCGACAAGGAAGCGGGCGGTGGACACCGGGTCCTCGCCCCAGACAAATGCTGTCTGTTCCTTGCAGATATCCTTTACTTCGCCGTGCCCCAACTCTTTCATGGCGATGTTGACGAGGCGGTTGCGGACGAAAAGCATGGAGCAACCCATGCCCTCGAGCTTGCCGCGCAGTTCGTCAATCCCGGCCACGTTGAGCTTGGGATAGCCGACGGCAATCACGAAGCCGACGTCTTTCAGCAGCTTCTTGTATTGCTCGACCTGCAGTACGTTTATCCTGTTAGGCATGAAACCAACTCCCAATAAATACCACTGTTGTCCCTGCTGCCGGCAGATTACTGCGCGGCGGCGGGTTCGGCTTGATTGACGATCCGGAAACCGGGGCCCATGGTGGAGGCGAGGAAAACGCCCGACATGTACTCACCCTTGACCGCCTGGGGACGGATGGCCTTGATGTGCGCGATGGCGGCGTTGATGTTGTCCACCAGCTTGTCGGCGTCGAACGACACCTTGCCGACGACCATGTGCACATTGCCTTCCTTGTCGTTGCGGAACTCGATCTTGCCAGCCGCGAACTCGGCGACCGCCTCGGCGACCTTGTCCGTCACCGTGCCCGACTTGGGGCTGGGCATCAGGCCCTTGGGGCCAAGCACCTTGCCCAACTTGGACAGGAAGCGCATCATCGAAGGGTGCGCCACCGCGACGTCGAAATCCATCCAGCCGCCAGCGATGCGGTCCACCAGTTCCTGCCCGCCCGCCTCGATCGCGCCGGCCGCCTTGGCGGCCTCGGCCATTTCGCCGTCGGCGAAGGCCACGACGCGCATCGACTTGCCGATGCCGTGGGGGAGGGACAAGGAGCCGCGGACCAGTTGGTCGGCCTGCTTGGCGTCGATTTTGAGCTTGATGGCCAGGTCGACCGTTTCGTCGAACTTGGCCGAAGCCCGTTCCTTGACCTGGGCGACCGCGTCCGCAACCGAGAACGGCTTGTTGCGGTCGTGGTTTTCCGAGGCTTTCCGGAACCGCTTGCTGTGCTGCTTTGCCATTGCTTTCTCCAGGGTCTTCACGCCAGGGCGGCGGCAAATTGCCCCACCCGGCTTCCAGCGGTCATTCGGCTTGAGGGTTACCCAATAACCCCGTACCTGCCGCCGTCGAAGCCCGAAATCATGTGTGGTACTGCTTAATCGGCGATATCGATACCCATGCTGCGGGCGGTGCCGGCGATGATCTTCTTCGCCTGGTCCACCGAGCGGGCATTGAGATCGGCCTGTTTCGTCTCGGCGATTTCGGCCAACTGCGCCTGGGTCACCTTGCCGACCTTGGCCTTGTTCGGGGTGCCGGAACCGGAATCGATGCCGACGGTCTTTTTGAGGAGCGCCGCCGCCGGCGGGCTCTTCACGACAAAGTCAAAGGTGCGGTCGGAGTAGACGAAGATCTCGACCGGGACGACGATGCCCTTCTTGTCGGCGGTGGCGGCGTTGAAACGCTGCACGAATTCGCCGACCGGGACCTGCGCCTGGCCGAGCGCGGGGCCGACCGGCGGGGCCGGGGTGGCTGCGCCGGCAGGGCACTGGAGCTTGATTTTGTTGACTACTTCCTTGCCTTTTTTTGCCATGACTTGCTCCAAAACTGCAATGAACAATTAACAATGAACAATGAACAATTTCACCACCTTGTTCCGTCCACTGTGCTGAGACGGCAAAAACCGTCTCGTATAGTAAAACCGGGTGAGAAGCGGCAGCGTTTAGCAACTCCCTACCAAGAGCCTTTCACAACCAAAAATTAGCAACCAAATGAAGATAATTTTTCATTTTTAATTGTTAATTGTTAACTGCGGTTAAACGCGCTCCACCTGGTGATACCCCAATTCGACAGGCGTCGAGCGCCCGAAGATAAACACGTTGACCTGGCCGCGATCCGGGTAGACTTCCTCGACCACGCCCTCGTACGAGCCAAACGGGCCTTCCTTGATCCTGACCTGTTCGCCCGCCTCGAACTCGACCTTCGGCTTGGGCCGTTCCTTGCCGTCGTCGATGACCTTGAGGATGTGGTCCATTTCCTCGTCCGGCAGCGGCTGCGGCTTCCGCGGATCGGCGGAGACGAACCCCGAGACGCCGGCCGTTTCGGTGATGATGTACCAGGCGTCGTCGTTGTCCATGTCCATTTCGATGAACAGGTACCCGGGATAGGTCTTCTGGTCCACGACACGTTTTTTGCCGTCCTTGCGGACTTCGGACACGCTTTCCGTGGGGATGAGGATGGTGCGAATTACGTCGCCCATCCCCTTGTTGCGGATTTTTTCCGCAATCAAATTTTTAATCCGCTCTTCCCGTTCCGGCTGCACCTTGAGGGCATACCAGGTGGGGACGCGTTCGTTTTCGAATTCTTCGTCTTCATCCATGACGCAATCTCCCTTTAGGCGAAGAGAATTTTACCAAACAAGCCGTAGGTGATCACGTACTGAAGGATGAGATCGACCAGCCAGATGAAAATCGTGAACAGGATGGCGCAAACGATAACCACATAGGTCGACCCCCACGCCTCGGTCTTGGGATCGAACAGCGGCATGACGGACGGCCATACCACCTTGCGGAGTTCGTCGTCCATATCGATAAGGTAGTCGGCGGACTTGGGAGAGCGGAAGCACAGCCAGGCGAAGAAGAGCGCCACGCCGACCAGCAGGACGAGCGCGATGCCCAGATCCACCGAGAAGGCCGACGTCGAGCGGCCGACCGGCGAGAACGGGTGCCAGCGGAACCAGCTATACGACGTGTAGGCGGCAATCAACACACCCACCAACATGGTGCCGATGCGGGACGGCATTCCCTGACCAGCCTTATACACTGCGCGCTCCCTTAATCTTAATATGATGCCAGATTACTGGTTACTGAATTCACAATTAATAATTCACAATTCACAATTATGAACCAATGGAAAATTCACAATTTGCGGCCGTATAGATTGGCTCGCCGCCCCAATGCATAATAATTGTGAATTAGTAAAATGGCAGGGGCGGAGGGAGTCGAACCCCCAGCCGCTGGTTTTGGAAACCAGTGCTCTGCCAATTGAGCTACACCCCTGAGTACTGCAATTCACAATTCATAATTAACAATTCACAATTAACCGCTCTTTGGACAATCATTGTGAATTGTGCATTAAAAACGGTCATGGGAGAACCCCCTTCGAGGTTCTCCCTGACCGTGGTAAAGCAATTTACTCTTCGACAATCTCGGTGACGACGCCCGAACCGACGGTCCTGCCGCCTTCGC
>JAJQBO010000215.1 GCA_021203245.1 Planctomycetaceae bacterium | reverse complement strand
TATCCCAACTCGAATCCGTTTTAATTGCCTAAGTCATTATTTGATAAGATAGAAAAAGGCCAAACATGAAAAGGCCGTCCGGGGAGGACGGCCTGATGTAATTCCTTGCTTTGGCTTTTGGCCTAGCTGGCGCTGGCGAAGCTGAGGATCTTTTCCTTCAGGCGGTTGAGGACGTCCTCGGGGATGGACAATGAACCGACCAGGCCGCCGGCGACGTTCATGCCGCTCATGGCGGCGTCGTAGAGCTCGCGGATGGGGCGGTTCGCTTCAGAGTTGAGGGCGGCCTCGATCTCCTCGCGGCGGTCGTGGTCCGATACCAGCCGCATCTTGCCCTTCGCGTCGGAGAAGACACGGATTTCCTCGTACTTCTCGATGCCCATGTCGGCCAGCGTCTCTGTAAGAAGCTGCTGGACGCCCTGGAGAATTTTCTGCGATTCGCCCAGCGCGGCATCCACCGTGCCCCAATCCACCAGGGCCGTGGGCTCGCGCTCTTCCTCGGCGTAGACGGACGGCGCGACTGCCGACGCGTGCTCTTCCACCGTTTCGATGTACTCGGTGTCGCAGGTGGACAACAGTTCCATAAACGAGTACAGGGAGAGCGGATCAACCCGCATCGCATCCAGGTTCTGCGACCACACCTCGGCCTCGGCCCGCAAATAAGCCTGCGTATCGTCGAGGGCGGGATTGTCCGCGGTTCCGGCAAAGACAACCTCTGCCACATAGGTTTCGTTCATAGCGCTCATCGTCCACATCCTTTCCGGATCCGAAGCTTCCTTCGCTTCGCTAATAGCGGCCTACCGCCGCTTCCATGATCCACGCAAAAGTCCTTTACTCTTTATCGACCGAAATTGTCCGATTCTTTTCCCATAAAAATCGCCCGGCCGGAAAAACGCTCACTACCCGCAAAAACGTTACTTCACCGCCGCCGCACCGTAGCTGGCGGTCGTTGCCGAATATTCGATTTCGGCGTCCCGCATAAAACCGTACTGCGCCGTGCCGCCGCCCACCTGGGTGCGGAAGCCGAGCAACCGGTCCTCCAGCGCGCCGATGTTGTTCTTGATTGCCGCATAGGGGTCGGACGCGTAATCGTCGGAAAACCCGTCCACCGTCTGGCCCGCGTCCATCAAGGCCGCCCGCGCCGCCATCACGGCAAACCGCGCCGTCATGGTCGAATTGACCGCCGAAGACGCGCGGGTGACCGCCGCGTCGTCCCCCTGAATCGTCATGCCGCCCTTGCCGTCCAGGCCCATCGTCACCGTGCCGGCGTCCCCGACGATGCCGCCCATCATCCCGGCGAATGAGGTGAAGTAGGACATGAAGTCGCCGGCGACCTGGCCGAGGCTCTTGGTCCCCTTGGCCGGGTTGTTGTCGGGGAAGATGCAGGAAAAGACGTCCAGGTTGTTGATCCGGTCCAGCATCTCCCGGGCCATGGAGGACACGTCGACCGAATCGACGCCGCTCGAGTAGCGGCTGCCGCCGAGACCGCCGGTGATGTCCAGATAGCTGCCGGACGCTTTTATACTGGTGGTGGACTGGCTGGCGTAGGCGCTGTACAGGGATTGCGCGCCGTAGGTGTTGGCAAGGGTGGAAAGCATCGAACGCTCCTCTCACGGTCGTTGGTTTTCGAAATCGACACAACGGTGAGAAAAGCAATGGCGTTGCCAAATAAAATCCCCCGCCGAGGACACAGTTCCGGGGCAGGGGCGTGGGAGGAGGAAAAGTTGGTGATATCGTTCCGTTTTCATTGCCGCAAACGGTTTGTCATTCTCATACTTATGTTATCGGTAGTTGTTGCGGGCGAATTCAGCCATTTTTGGAAATTTTTCAAAAAATCCGCTCATCAAGCCCCGCGCCCTCCATCGCCGACCACGGATCCCGCGCCCGGTCCGGCAACGATTGCCGACCCGGCGGCAGTTTTCCCCGGTTGGGCCTGGGCGGGGCGACCTCGAGGCTGAACCAACCGAGATCGTCGTCCGGCACGACCCGCGCCATGGCAGGCTCGGGCGCCGGCGCGGACGCCGGTTCGGCGATGATCGCCTCGACAAACTGCGTTTCGTCCAGTAGCGCCGCGGCTTCGTCCGCCTCGAGGATGTCGAGGGCTTCCTCCGTCATGCCGCTGCGGCCCAGCATAAAGCGGCGGAACTCGGCATTGGCCACAAAGGTGACTTCCCCGCCGTTTGCCGCCATCACGTGCAGCCGCTCCTTGAGGGCGAGGTCGTAGGCGATACGCAGAAGCGTGCGGCGGCCGACGCCCAATTCGCCCACGAGGCGCTTGTCCAGAACCAGGGTGCGTTCCCGCTCGAGCCGGCGCAACAACATGTCCGCCACCTGGCTGTGCAGGAGGCGGCGGCGCGCACGGGAGGTGAACAGGGTGGCGAACATATTGTATTTATCGGAGCCGGACAGCATCGGCTCCACCGGAAACGGAAAAAACGCCCGGACCGGAAAAAGTAGTGGCAGTCCGCCACCCGTGGCTTTATTATGGGTGGATACCGAGGTACGAGCGCGCCGTTGTGGCGCGCATATTTGTAGGTGCATTGTGCACCCCTATAGAGAGGGTTTGTATCGTGGCAAAGAATGTCGCTGTGGTCGGCGTGACCGGCGTCGTCGGTCAGGAAATGCTCAATTGTCTGGAAAAGCGCAATTTTCCCGTGGGCTCCATTAAAGCCCTGGCGTCCTCGCGTTCCGCCGGGAAAACTATCACCTTCAAAGGCAAAACGCTGACTATCGAAGAAGCCACGACCAAATCCTTCGAGGGCGTCGATATCGCCCTCATGGCGGTCGAGGCGGATCAGTCGATGGAGTTCAGCCCGGCGGCCGTGAAGGCGGGCGCGGTGGTGGTGGACAACTCGAGCGCCTACCGGATGGACCCCGAGTGCCCGCTGGTGGTGCCGGAGATCAACCCGGAAGCGGCGAAGAGCCGCCCCAAGGGCATTATCGCCAACCCGAACTGCTCCACCATCATCATGAACGTGCCTGTCTGGCCGCTGCACCAGGTCAACCCGGTCAAGCGCATCATCGCGGCCACCTATCAGGCCGCGTCGGGCGCTGGCCGCCCGGCCATGGAAGAACTGGAAGCCAACGCCCGCGCCTGGGCCGAAGGGCGTCCGTTCGAACCGAAGGTGTTTCCGTACCCGCTGTTCATGAACCTGTTTTCCCACAACTCGTCCCTGGTCGACAACGGCTATAACGGCGAGGAAGTGAAGATGACCAACGAAACGCGCAAGATCTTCGGCGCGCCCGAAATGATGGTCGCCGCCACCTGCGTCCGCGTGCCGGTGCTGCGGGCGCATTCGGAAGCCATCACCCTCGAGTTCACAAACCCGATGTCGCCGGAAGAGGCGCGGGCGATCCTTGAAAAAGCGCCGGGCGTCACCGTCCTGGACGACCGCGCCGCGAACCGCTCGCCCCAGCCAGCCGACGCGGCCGGGCAGGATAATGTTTTTGTCGGGCGGATTCGCGAAGATATCAGCAACCCCGGGCGCGGCTTGATGCTGTTTGTCGCCGGCGACCAGATTCTCAAGGGCGCGGCGTTGAACGCGGTGCAGATTGCGGAGTTGTTGTAGAACGGATGGGTTGATTGGTAAGTACTGTAAAGACCCCGCCGCGTGAGTGGCGGGGTTTGTTTGTTTCGCAGGGAGCGCCGCACTGCCGTTTCTCCCTCTCCCTCGAGGAGAGGGCCGGGGTGAGGATGACCACCATATGCCCATGTTTTTTACTGTGGCACAGCGAAAAACGTGGTGGAAGACCCCTCACCCCAGCCCTCTCCCCCTCCGGGGGCGAGGGAGCCTGTTTTTGGTGAATCATTACGCTTGTGGATGTCTGCACGCGGTCTTCCTGCCGGCGAGAAACGCGCGCAGCGCCTGTTCGGTCGCGGCTTCGAGGAGCGCTGCACCGTTTTTCATCGCGTCGTCCAGGGTCATCGGCGCATTGCAGAGGGAAAAACAGGCGTCGATGCCGATGTCGTGCAGGGTGGAAATGTCCCCGAGCAGTCCGCCCGCGAGGGCGATGCAGGGAACGCCCTTCCGTTTCGACCGCGCGCCGACGCCGGCCGGGCCTTTGCCGAACGCGGTCTGGAAATCGATGCGGCCTTCGGCGGTGATCGACAGATCCGCGCCCTCGAGTTCGTCGTCGATGCCCACCATATCCAACACCACGTCGACGCCGGGACGGAGGGCCGCGCCGACAAACGCGGCCAAACCATAGCCGAGGCCGCCGGCCGCGCCCGCTCCGGGCATGGCTTCGAGATCCGTGCCGAGGCATTCGCGCGTCCGCTTCGCCAGATTGGCGAGGCCGGCGTCGAGAAACGCCACATCCTCCGGGGTCGCGCCCTTCTGCGGGCCAAACACGGCCGCTGCGCCGCGTTCGCCCGTCAACGGGTTGTCGACGTCGCAGACCGCCTCGAAGCTCATCCCGGCCGGGTCGAACGTCAGGCCAGACACATCCACCGTCGCCACCTTGCCGAGGTCCTCGCCGATGGGGCGGATGTCCTTGCCGTCCGCGTCGAGAAACCTGACCCCCAGCGCCGAGGCAAAGCCCATGCCGCCGTCGTTGGTGGCGCTGCCGCCGATGCCGACAAGGATCTTGGTCGCGCCGTGGCGAATCGCCTCCAGGACCAGTTCGCCGGTGCCTCGGCTGGTGGTGGTGCGGGCGTTCCGTTCCTCCTGTTTGAGGAGCGCCAGGCCGCTCGCCCTCGCCATCTCGACGACGGCGGTTCTGGTGTCGGGGATATAGAGGATGTCGGCCGCGACGGGTTTACCGAGTGGTCCCGTCACCTCCTTCGTGATCGTCTCGCCACCGAACACCGATTTAAACACGTCGAACAGGCCGTCGCCGCCGTCGGCAATCGGCACGTGGACGGTGACGGCGTCGGGGACGACGCGGAGGACTCCCCTGGTGATGGCCTGGGCGGCGGCATCTGCGCTCAGGCTGTCCTTGAACGCATTGGGTGCGACGACGACTTTCATGAGGTTCCTCCGGACGGCTGTCGAGGTAGAAGAACAAAAGCGTACCACCTTGGCCGCGTCTCTGCAACCCCGCGAACGGCTCTCGCTTTCGCGCGCCGGTATATTGTCCAGCGGGAAGACGCCCGACCCGGCGGCCTGTAAATCCCATTGACACACGCCATCGTCTGCCGCATGATCAGGGGAGATCTCTTCCCGGACCTTGGCACCTACCGTCTCCATTGTCGCATCGGGGGATCCATGCATATCGATAAAACCGTCCTCACCGGCATGCTGGCCCGGACCGCCGCCCTCTGGCGGGACCATATGGACGACCTGACCGATATCGACTCTCGCTTCGGCGACGGCGACCACGGCGTCACGATTGGAAAAATCGCCGACGTCCTGGACAGGTGCGCCGCCGAATGGGACGACGACATCGCCGGGTTCATGACCCGGCTGGCAGAGGCGGTCATGGCCGTGCCCGGCGGCAGCGCCGCCCCCCTCTACGGCACCTTCCTGGAAGGCCTGGCCGAGGCCGTTCCGCCCGGCGTCGCCGCCATCGACGCGCCGGCCCTCACCGCCATGCTGGCGTCGGCCCTGAACAACCTGCGCACCATCACCAAGGCGAAAATCGGCGACAAGACCATGATGGACGCCATCATTCCGGCCGTCCAGGCGGCGGAGTCGACGGCGGGGGAGTCGGTCGAAGCGGTTCTCGCGTCGGCGGCGGCCGCGGCCGACGGTGGCGCCGCCGCGACCGCCGGCTTCCCGGCCAAATTCGGCCGCGCCCGCAGCTATGGCGACGCCACCCTGGGCACGCCCGACGTGGGCGCGCTCAGCGCGGCAATGATGTTTCGGGGTTTACGCGAGGGTCTACCAGCCTAAAAGGCGAAAGGAGCTCCCCATGAAAATGAAGAAATTCATCAATGCCCAGGAGAACCTGACGAAGGAATTGCTGGAAGGTTTCGTCGCCGCCAACTCGGATCTCGTGTCCCTCAAACCAGGCTACATGGTCGTCAACAACGCCCTCGCCGACGCCCACCGCGTCACCATCGTCACCCAGGGCGGCTCCGGCCACGAGCCGGCCATCAGCGGCTTTGTCGGCGAAGGCATGGTCGACGTCTCCGTCGTCGGCGACGTCTTCGCCGCCCCCGGCCCGCAGGCCTGCGTCGACGCCATCAAGCTGGCCGACAAGGGAAAAGGCGTCCTCTACGTCGTCCTCAACCACGCCGGCGACATGCTGACCGGCAACCGCACCATGAAGGAGGTCGAAAAACTGAAGCTCGACGTGCGGAAAATCGTCACCCAGGAGGACATCGCCAACGCGCCGCGGGAAAACGCCGACGACCGCCGCGGCCTGGTCGGCTGCATCCCCACCTATAAAATCGCCGGCGCGGCCGCAGCCGAAGGAAAAAGCCTCGAGGAAGTCGCGGCCATCGCCCAGCGCTTTGTCGACAACATGGCCACCCTCGCCGTCGCGGTGCGGGGCGCGACCCATCCCGCCACCGGCCAGGCGCTGGCGGATCTCTCCGACGACGAAATGGAAGTCGGCATGGGCCAGCACGGCGAAGGCGGCGGCGGCAGGATGCCGATGAAATCCGCCGACGAGACGGCGGCAATCATGGTCGACGCCCTGCTGAAGGACCTGTCCATCAAGCCGGGCGAGAAGATACTGCTCATCCTCAACGGCGCGGGCGCGACGACGCTTATGGAGTTGTTCATCATCTACCGGAAGTGCCTGGAGATTTTGGCCGAGCGGAAGGTCGAAGTCGTCGCCAACTACATCGGCGAACTCCTGACCGTGCAGGAACAGGCCGGCTTCCAGATGTTTATGGCGCGGATGGACTACGAACTGCTGCGCCTGTGGAACGCGCCCTGCCGCACGCCGTACCTGACGAAGTGACGCTGCCGCACGAGGAGAAAGACGATGAGCGCGAAATACCTGCACATAGGATTGCCCGTCACCAACAAAAAGCCCGGCATGACCTATGCCGAGCCGCTCAAGCTGTGGATGTCCAACCCGGACGACTATGACTATAAAATCGAATACCTGAAGTTCGAGGAAGGCGGGCCGTTCCCCGAAATCATGCACAAGAACCCCCACGTCGCCTACGAGGTGGACGACGCGGAACCGTACCTGAAGGACGCGGACGAAGTCATCTTCGGGCCGGTGACGAACGACGACGGATCGCGCATGGCTTTTATCATCAAGGACTGCGCCATCATAGAATTGATCGAGAAGAAATAGGGAGTTGTAGCCTCCAATCCGTGTTGCACGCGACGTGAAGTTTGCTCGATACAGCGCAATGCCCCGAGGCGGGGCACTTGCCCCGGGCGGGTATCGCGCACCGCACGGACGCGCCTAAACGGGTTGCGCACTGCCAAGGGAAGGAATCACATGCGCCGCATGGGTATTGTCAAAAAGATCGTGCTCCTCATCATCGTCCTGCTCGTCATTACCGCCACGGCGATAATTCTCCTGAACCGCTACTTCTATCAGCGCGACATGCGGCAGCAGTTGCAGCGCGTCCAGCTCCCGCTCATCTCCGACAAGGTGCTGGCCGAGGTGGACGCCACCATCCAGGAGCCGGCGCGCGGCGTCATGCTCCTCGTCAACAACCCGTTCTTCCGCGACTGGATAACGGCGGGCGAACCGGCGGACAGCGTCGACACCGTCTTCCAAATGCTCGACTCGATGCGGGAAAACTACGGCATCCTCACCGTCAACTTCGCCTCCGCCGCAAGCCTCAACTACTACGCCGCCAGCGGCGACGGCCACAACACCATCGTCATGGACGACCTCGCCTCCGACGCCTGGTCGTGGTTCCCCGCCTTCCGCGACTCCAACGCCCCCCCGCTTCACCAACATCTACGTCGACGATCCGGTCTGGGGCACCACCGCCTACACGAACTTCCGCATCGACATCGGCGGCACATTCGCCGGCCTTATCTCCACCGGCCTCAGCCTCGAGGCCCTGGCGAAGCGGATGGACGAAATGAGGCCGGGCGACGACGGGCTGGTGTTCATGTTCGACGCGGACGGGGTTATCCGCTTCGCGCCGGACAACGCCCTCGTCGGCAAACCGCTCCCCGAGCTCAAGCCC
The DNA here is from genome assembly GCA_021203245.1 of Planctomycetaceae bacterium. GTDB lineage: Bacteria > Planctomycetota > SZUA-567 > SZUA-567 > SZUA-567 > JAJBSZ01. The sequence goes on along the minus strand of JAJQBO010000215.1, from coordinate 52,791 downwards.
GCCTACCGCGACAACTGGTCGCGCCTCGCCGGCGCGGCGCGGTCCACCTTCTCGTACCGGCAAAACGGCAGCGAGCGCATCGTCGCCGTGTCGCGCGTGCCGGGCATCGACTGGTACCTCGCCTGCGAAATCGGGACGGGCGAATTCGAGTCCAGCCTCAGGGCCACCATCTGGACCACCGTCGGCATGTCCCTGGCCCTGATCCTCCTCGGGAGCGTGCTGGGGGTCGTCTTCGCCCGCAGCATCACCCGGCCCCTCGAAGACATCACCAACGGCCTCGTCGACGAGGCGGACCGGATGTCGTCCTTCGCCGACGAAATCTCCCGCGCCAGCGTCACCCTCGACTCCAGCGCCAAGGAACAGACGGCGGTGGTGGACGGCGCGTCGGCGAGCATCTCCGAAATGTCCTCCTCCATCGCCCATAACGCCAAAAACGCCGGCTCCGTCTCCGAACTCATGAACAAGAGCGAGGCCGACGTCCAGGCCGGGCTCGAGGCCATCAAGGACATGACCGGCGCGATGAACGACATCAACCACTCGTCCGGCGAAATCGGCAAGATCCTCAAGACCATCGAGGACATCGCCTTCCAGACCAACCTCCTGGCCCTGAACGCCGCCGTCGAGGCGGCCCGCGCGGGCGAGGCGGGGAAGGGCTTCGCCGTCGTCGCGGACGAGGTGAGGAACCTGGCGCAGCGGTCGGCCGCGTCGGTACAGGAGACGGCGGCGATGATTGGCGAAACGTCCAACAGGGTTGACCGCGGCACCGCCATCATGGTTGAATTGGACGGCAAGTACCAGGACATCATGTCCACCCTCGAGCAGATCCGCGACATGACCGGGCGCATGGGCGAAACGACCCTGGAACAGACCCACGGCATCGAGCAGGTCAACCAGGCCATGGCGCAGGTGGACAAATACGCCCGCCAGGCGGCGGACGAGGCGGCGTCGATGACCGAGATCAGCGACAGCATCACCGGGCGGGTGGAGGACCTGCGCGGTACCATCGACGCCCTTGGCGCGCTCCTGAACCGCCGGGAAGCCGGCAACGGTTCCGCCGCGCCGGCGAGGCTGCGTCCGCCCGCGGCCCAGCGCCAGCTTCCGTATCACCAGTCGTAACGAGGCAGTCCTCTCCTGCTGACGCGGTGAATTCCGGAGCGGAGGACGGGGCCGTGGACCCCGGCCGAACCGACGTTTTGAGCCCGGTTCACTGCGCAGACGCCGGGGTGACGAAAAGGGGAGTTGAGTTGTTGAGGATAAACCACACAGCCTCCCCCATACGTCAACCCGGCGTGCGGACATCGACCAGCGGAATAAGCGAGCGGTTCGGCCGGGGTCCACGGGGATAAACAGCCATGGCACGAACTCGGACGGTCAAGCAAACCCAGGAGGCAGCATGCCCGACAAGGGATTACTGAAAAAAGCCCGCGCCGTCGACAAGGCACTGGAGAAAGCCTACCCCGACGCGGGCTGCGCCCTCGAATTCATGAACCCGCTCGAGTGCCTCGTCTCCACCATTCTCTCGGCCCAGACCACCGACAAATCGGTCAACGAAGTGACGCCCGCCCTGTTCGCCGCCTTCCCGGACGTCGACGCCCTGGCCGCGGCCGAACCGGCCGACATTGAACCCTATATCAAGCGCCTCGGTCTGTTCAGGGCCAAGGCGAAGAACATCGTCGGCACGGCCCGCGCGCTCCGCGACCTGCACGGCGGCGGCGTGCCCGACACTATCGACGTCCTCGTCACCCTGCCGGGCGTCGGCAGAAAGACCGCCAACTGCGTCGTCCTCAATGCCTACGGCAAGCCCGGCCTCATGTGCGACACCCATTTCTGCCGGGTGACGCGGCGGCTCGGGTTCCACGAACTCGACGATCCGGTCAAGATTGAATTCACCATGGCTGAATTGCTGCCGCCCGCGCGCTGGGGCGACTTCAGCCACCGGATAATCGTCCACGGCCGCGAGGTCTGCCATGCCCGCAAACCGGCGTGTCCCGAATGCCCGTTGCGAAAATTGTGCGCTTTTGTGCTTGAGTAGCGGGGGTTCAATGTGTATCGTATGGGGATGGGGGAATCCGCCTCACATCAACCCCGACCGGGTATGGATGGGATGCGGCCTCAAAGTCTTAGGGTCTCGCCAGAGGGTACACCGGCGCTGCCGGACTCAGAGCTGTTCTAGAACAGGCTGTCGTTCCGGCGTCCCCGCTCTGCCCTCCGGCCAGCCTCTACCGGTAAAGTAAGTACACGATAATGAATGCAGGGCCAGCTGACAAACATCGGGCAACCGACGGGCGCGATGGCATTGATCACGAGAACGATCCGAACGGAGTTGACGGGGACGTTGTCGAGGAATATGTCGAAGATGTGCCGGTGGAGTTGCTGGACGACGAGCCGGAGGACGGCAAGCCGATCGGCGGCTCGGCCGAGGAGCGTATTCGCGCCTGTGAACAGGTGCTTGGCTATACGTTTTTCGACAAAAAACTCATCAAGACGGCCCTGACCCATTCCTCCAGCACCTCGGACAAACGCCTGGACAACGAGCGGCTCGAGTTCTTCGGCGACGCGGTCCTGGACCTGATTATCCGCGAATTTCTGTTCCACAACTATCCCAATCACCAGGAAGGCGATCTCACCGAGGCGAAGTCGGCGGTCGTTTGCCGCGCGTCCCTGGCCAAGGCGGCGAAAAAGATGGACCTGAAGGCGTTCCTCTTTCTCGGCCGCGGCATCGGCCGCAAGCGGGCGGTGCCGGACTCGCTCCTCGCCGACGCCTACGAGGCCATCGTCGCCGCCATCTACCTGGACGGCGGCTACCAGCCGGTGAAAAATTTCGTCCTTATGACCCTGAAGGACGAAATCCCCAGCGCTATCGAAAAAGCCAATTCCACCAACTACAAATCCACCTTGCAAAAACTGCTGCAACAGCAGAAACGGCAGTTGCCGGTGTACCGGGTGCTTGGCTCGTCCGGGCCGGAACATTCGCGCGTGTTTGACGTGGCTGTGGTGATTGACGGCGAGGAGATGGGCCGTGGCACAGGGTCGAGCAAAAAGGCGGCGGAACAGGAAGCTGCGCGTCTGGCGCTGGAAAATATGGATGCAGGTGGGGAGTAGGGGGAATGACCCTGTTCTTCAGCGGGCTTCAGGATGTTTTGCCGTGAAGGTCTTGCCCGCCTGCCCCGGCACAACTTCCCGTTCAGCATGCAGCGGACGTTTTTCCCGCCGGGGTGACGTGTGGGGGAGAATGACGCGTATTGGTGAAAATACCGTGGTAAGCGATGGGAAAAGCCACGCCCTTGTTTTGACTGGGGCACTGCGAAATACCGAAGTGCAAGACCCCTCACCCCAGCCCTCTCCCCCTCCGGGGGCGAGGGAGCCTGTAACTCCCTAAACAGTTGTTTCCTCATTCTTCCGGCGTGTAGCGTTCGTAGGGAAAACGCAGAATGAACTCGCTGCCGCCGTCCGGGTTGTTGCCTGCCTGGATGGTGCCGCCGTACTTCTCCACAATCCCGAACACGATGGATAGACCCAGGCCCTGGTGCGCGCCGCCGCGCTTGGTCGTCACGAACGGCTTGAAGATGTCCTTCGGGTTGTCGAGACGGATGCCGTGGCCGGTGTCGGAGACGGCAATCCGCACCATCCGGTCGCCATCGTCGTCCGCCGCCTCGAGTGCCCCGTCCACCCGGATGTCCCCGTCCCCCTCAATCGCGTCCAGGCTGTTTCGGAACAGGTTCAGGAAAACCTGGCGCATCTCGTTCGGGTCGGCCCGCACCCAGGTCCCTTCCTCGGGGCCGGTGCAGGTAAAACGGATGGTCCGGTCGCTGGTGTGGAAACGGAGCAGACGGCACAGCTCCGCCGCCAGCGCCATGAGATCGACCGAACGCGTGCGCGGGGCGCGGTTGCCGGAAAACGCCACCAGGTTGTCGATGATCTGCTGGATGCGCACCGTCTCCTCGTAGGCGAGGTTGGCCGAGGTGACGACCGACTCCTCGCCCGCCTCGTGGCGGATAAAGCCGAGATAGTTGGAGATGATGGCGAGGGGGTCGTTCACCTCGTGGGCGACGCCGGCGGCGAGCAGGCCGATGGAGGCGAGGTTTTCCGACAAGGCCAGACTCTGGCGCATCTCCTCGCGGCTGGTGACGTCCTCGACCAGGATCATGCAGCCGATGCGGACGTCGCGGTCCTGGATGCGCCTCGTCCGCATGTCGACGAGACGCCGCTTGCCGTCGGCCGTCTCGACCGGTAGGCTGTGCCAGATCATGTCCGGCGTCGACGCCTCCAGCGAGGCGACGGCGTGGCCGCCCAGGAGCCGGTTCCGCTCGCCGAAAAATTCCGTCAGGGTCGCCCCCGTGGCGAGGGCGCGGTCGGGAAACAGCGCCCTGCCGCTCTGGTTGACGAAACGAACCACCTGGCGGTTGTCGGAAATGATGACGGCGGCGGGCAGGTCGCGGAGCAGGGCTTCGACAAAACTCATGAATTCGTAGAACTGCTCCCGGGTGACGTCCTCCTCGCCCTGCGCCCCCAATTCCGAATAGCACAGCCTGAGCAGGGTGACCCGGTCGATGTCCCGGGTGCGGTCGGTGACCAGGCTGCGCCCCTGGCGGAGCACCGTCACCCGGTCGGCCAGGTCCATCGCGTCCTCGAGGTTGTGGGTCACCCAGAGAACGGCCATGCCGTCCGCCAGTCCGGCGCGGATGATGGCCAGGGCTTCGCGCCGGCGGCGCGGGCCGAGTTGCTCGAGGGTCTGATTCATGATAAGGAGGCGCGGGCGGCGGTGGAGGCGGTTGAGGAGTTCGACAAACAGCCAGTCCTCCCGCCTGACGGACGACAGCGGCCGCCGGTACGGCAGGGCGATGCCGTAGGATTCCAGCCAGCGGCGCATGGCGTCGAAGCCGGTTTTCCACGACCGCAGCGTGCGCCACCAGGCGCCGATGCCGGTGTAGAGGTTTTCGGCGACGCTGAGGGCGGGAAATACCCGCGCCTCGGCCCCGACCATCTCGATGCCGAGTTCGCGGGCCAGGGTCGGGGTGAGGGAACGGTAGGGTGTGCCGCCCGCCAGGATCCACCCTGACCTCGGCAGGACGTGGCCGGTCAGCACGCGGCAGAGGGTGGACTTGCCTTCGTTCTGTTTGCCGACCAGCGCCTGGATCTCTCCCGGCACGAGGTGGAAATCGACCTCGCGCAGCACCGGTTGGGCGGCGATGTCGACGCTGATCTGGATGCCGCCGAAGCCGGCTTCGGGCAGGTCATACGATGCCATACCGTTCCAGTTTGTTGTAGAGCGAGCGGCGGCTGATGCCGAGGCGCTGGGCGGCGAGCTGCTTGTTGCCGCCCGTCTCCAACAGAGCTTTTTTGATGATTTCCCGCTCGTTGTCGACAAGCCGCACCGAGCGGGTACAACCGGCGGCGGTGAATTGTTGCGGCAAATCGCGCAACTCGATAATCCTGCCGGGCGCAAGCAGCGTGCAGATCTTCACCATGTTGCGGAGTTCGCGGATATTGCCGGGCCAGTCGTAGTCCACCAGCGCTTCGAGCGCCTTGGAGGAGAACCGCTTGCCTGCGCCGTCCTCGGCCAAATCGGCCAGAAAGCGTTCCAGCAGGGGCGGGATGTCCTCGCGCCGATCCCGCAGGGGCGGCAGGTGGATGGTGGCGGCGTTAAGGCGGTAGTAGAGATCCTGCCGGAAGCCGCCGGCGCGGATGCCTGCCTCGAGATCCTTGTTGGTGGAAGCGATGAAGCGCACGTCGACGGGGCGGTCGCTGTTTTCGCCGACGCGCCGCACCAGCGACTCCTCCAGCACCCGCAGGATCTTCGCCTGGGTGGTGACGGCCATGTCGCCGATCTCGTCCATGTGCAGGGTGCCGCCGTCGGCCTGTTCGAAAAAGCCGCGCCGGTCGGCGGTCGCGCCGGTGAACGCGCCTTTCGCGTGGCCGAACAGTTCGCTGTCGGCGAGGGTGTCGGCGATGGCGGAGCAGTTGACGCCGAGAAACGTCTTGTCGCGCCGGGGCGAATTGGCGTGGACGAATTTCGCCGCCAGTTCCTTGCCGGTGCCGCTTTCGCCCGTGATCAGGACCGGCAGATCGCTGGCGGCGACGAGCAGGGCTTTTTCCCGAAGCTCCCGCATCGCGGGCGACTCCGCCACCATGGACGGCAGGTCGTGCCTGTCGGCGGATTGGGGGGCGTTGGAGGCGTCGCGGAGGAGTTCGAGAAGCCGGTCGATGTCGACCGGCTTTTGCAAGAAGTCGTGCGCGCCCAGCTTGATCGCCTTGACCGCCTTCTCCAGTGTCCCGTAACCGGTGATGATGATGACCGGGGTGCGCGGCCGGATGCGGAGGAGGTCGGGGAGGATTGACAGCCCGTCCTCGTCGCCGAGGGCGAGGTCGAGGAGCGCCGCGGCAAAGGGCATGGCGGTGAATTTCTCCACCGCGACCGTGCCGTTGCCGGCCCACTCCGAGGCGTAGCCCTGTTTCTGCAAATTGATGGCGAGGCTGTTGAACAGCCGTTCGTTGTCGTCGACAATAAGCACGCTGCCGGACGAGCCGGGTTGTTTGGCCATGGTCTCGGTATCCATGATGGACGTCGCAGTTTTCCTTTCATTGTAGCGGGAGCCGCCGCCCATGGAAAGCACAACCCGTCTGCCGTGGCTCCAGCGCCGCCTCCTGGCCATGGGCTCCCGTTTTTGCGAAACGGTTCCTAGAACTGCATCGAGCCGACGGCGTGGGCGATGGCGCGCGAGCCAAGATACAGGCTGCCGTCCCGGGTGTCGCCGGTGTGGCTTTCCATATGGAAGTCGACCGCCACATCGCCGGCCGCGCCCCGGCGCACCGCCTCGGCCGCCGCCTCCCGTTTGGCCTTGGCGATGGCGTATTCCTCCGCCGCCTCGCGGCTCGTGAAAGTGCGCGTCTCGTCGATTCCGTAGACGGTGTAATGGTCGATGCCGTCTGTGTGGTAATTCGCCCGCACCGCCACCTCGCTCCTGGCGTGGACGCGGCCGACCACGGCCCCCAGCGCGTTGGCGACCTCGGCGTGTTCCGGCACGACCGCGGTGGTGCCAAGCATGGCGGCGACATCGGCGAGGAAAAGGTGCGTCGGCGCGCCGATGCCCACCAGGGGCAGGGCGGTGGTGAAATCGACGGTCACGAAACCGTTGCCGCCGGATTTGATCCGGCGGTAGTTTTCCATGGCCAACGCCCGGAGCGACTCGGCGTGGCGTTCCGTCATGCCGGCCGGGTACTCGTGTTCCATCAGGGCCATGACGATGTTGAGGTAGAGCCGCTTTCGCACCTCCTCGTAGGCGCGGATGCAGACCTCGTCGACCGTGACGCCGAGGTTCGCGGCCACGAACGACGCGCCCAGTTCCGCCGCTTCGCGCGAATAGCGGGTGAATTCGCCCCGGATATGCATGATGTCCGTCGGAGTCAGGCCAAAGACCTGCACCACGCCGTCTCGGACCAGGCGCGAGACGTCGAGGCTGTATTCGTCCTTGCCGACCGCCAGCGCGGCCTCCCGCAGCGGCAGCGGCCCGTCGGCCAGGCTGGCGGCGAAGGCCTGTTCGAAATCGCTGTACCGGGAGTTGCCGGCGATGTCCCGCACGCGGACAAATCCCTCGTGCACGGGACGGGTGTGGGTCGGGTATGCGTCCGTCACCGCCCGCAGCCTGTCCAGGAGGCCCGGGTGTTCGGACGCGGCGATGCACAGGGGCACGACGCGGTAGTCTTCGAGAAACAGGTCCGTGTCGGCATAATGGATGGCGGTGTCGCCGCCCAGGCCGAACGTCCTGATGGACAGCCCCTTGATAAACGTCTTCCACCTGCCGATGCCGATGCCGCCCTTCGCCGTTACCGGCTCGCCGGCGCGGATGACGGCGATGTCCGATGTGGTGCCGCCCATGTCGACGACGACGCATTCCCGCGTTCGCGCCAGTTCCATCGCGCCCATCGCCGACGCGGCCGGGCCGCAGAGAAGCGTCTCGGCCGGGCGGAGCGACGCGAACGATTCGTTCATGAGGTTGCCGTCGGAACGGACGATGACCAGGGGCGCGGCGATGCCGCGAGCCGCCAGCGCGGTTTTGATTGCCTCCAGAAACGCGTGGATGGTCGGAAAAAGGCTGGCGTTTACGAGGGTGCTGGAGCCGCGCTGGAGCGCGTTCAGGTCGCTGACGAGTTCGTGGCCGCACACCACCGGGATGCCGGTCCGCTCTGCCGCGATTTCCTTGGCGCGCTTTTCGACGCAGGCGCCGTTTCGCATGGCGTAGAGTTCGATTATGCCGATGCCGTCCAGACCGGCGGCGTCGGTGTCGACAGCCCGGGTAAAGCCGTCCCAATCCACCTCGCCTACCGTGCCCTCGGAATAGGACGAGTCGCGGGCGAGGACGGCGATGTCGTCCGCCGGCGGCAGGCCGTACTCCCGGCCGTGCGCCTCAAGATAGCGGCGGTCGCCGCCGAAGAAATACAGTTTGGCCCTGCCCATGCGGTTTTCGACGCAGGCGTTGGTCGCCAGCGTGGTCGACAGCGCGATGACGGCCGGGGCGGACGTGAACTGGCGCGGCAGGGCGTCCAGCGCGCCGGCGATGCCGACGGCGAGGTCGTGGCGGGTCGTAAGGGCCTTGGCGGTGGCCAGGACCGTCCTGCCGGTCAAATCGTACGCCACCGCGTCCGTATAGGTGCCGCCGGTGTCGATGCCAATGCCGATACGTGCCACGCCGTCTCCTCTCGATTGGTGCGGTATATTTCAGCATACCGCACGGGCGGGGCTCCGTATTGTAGCGCGGTGGTGATTTTTGGTAGTTTGGTGCTACGGTGTGGACGAAAACGCGTGGTCTGCCGGGGCAAGTGCGAAGGACCCCGTGCGGCCATGCGATTCAGGATTCCCTGCTGTCCACGTCCAGCCCGCCTTGCCCCGGCACAACTTCCCGTTCATGATGCAGCGGACGTTTTTCCCGCCGGGGTGACGGTTGGGGGAAGTTGGGATGTCTTGGTGAAAATGGCTGGGACACGCTTTGTGAAAAACCCCAAACATGAGCGAACCGCCCGGGCCGGGCGGCTCGCAGTTTTCGGGATCGGCGGCGGTTCCGGGCTTCGCCCTATTCCTCCGGCGGGGGCGCGAAACGCGGCGGCCGTTTTTCCAGAAACGCCCGCACCCCTTCGGCGCAGTCGGGGGTGTTCCACATAGGGCGGCTGTAGCGGAGGTTGTCGAGGAACCCGTCCTCGGTGGTCCGCATGCCCAAATCGCGCACCCCCTGCTTTATTGTCCGGAGCGCCGCCGCCGGCTTGGCCGCAATCGTTCGGGCCAGTTCCAGTGCCGCTTCCTTCACCTGGCCGGCCGGCGCGAGGCGGTTGACAAGGCCGATGCGGTGGCATTCGGCCGCGTCGACGAAGTCGCCCAGATACATGATTTCCATCGCCTTCGCCATGCCGACCAGCTTGGGCAGCCGGAACAGGCCGCCGCTGGCGGGGAAGATGCCAAGGTTGATTTCCGGCATGCCCATCTTGCCCTGATCGGAAAGGATGCGGATGTCGCACGCCATCGCCATCTCGCAACCGCCGCCGCATACCGTTCCCTCGAGGGCGGCGATGACCGGCTTGGGGAGGAATTCGAGCGCGTTGAAGGCTTCGTTCTCGCCTTTCAATTTCTTTTCCACCACGTCGTCCCAGACGTCGGGGAATTCCTTGACGTCCGACCCGACCGAAAACGCCTTCACGCCCGAGCCGGTCAGGACCACGACCCGCACCGCGTCGTCCGCTTCCAACTTGGCCATGACGTCGCGCATTTCTTCGAGCAACGGCAGGGTGACCACGTTCAGGGGCGGGTTGTTGAGGCTGACCAGGCACACGCCGCCGCCCTGCTTTTCCACGGTGATGAGTTTGTTCCGGTATTCCATGGCAGACCTCCGTGATTAGGGATTATGCACAATCATGGCCCGACCGGACGCGCCGGGCAATAAAAAAACGCGGCGGCGCGGCCTTTAAAACAGCCGTCCTGCCCCTATAATGGGACAGAGGAGGATGACACCATGCAGGACGGCACCGATGGCGGCATCCCGCCAGGTTATCTCGCGCCGGCTCCGGGCGGCGGCTTGTATTGGGGCGCACTGACGCGGGCCGTCCTGCTGCGCCGCTACAAGCGGTTTCTCGCGGATGTGCGGCTCGACGACGGGTCTGTCGTCACCGCCCACACCGCCAACACCGGCGCGATGACCGGCTGCTCCGAACCCGGCAGGCCGGTCTGGCTGTCGTGGCACGGCGGCGGCGGGCGGAAATACGACTATACCCTGGAACTCGTCGACATGCCGACCGCTCTGGTCGGCGTCAACACCGGCGTCCCGAACCACCTCCTCTTCGCCGCGGCCGAAGCGGGCGCGGTGGCGGAATTCCTCCGGGGCGCAACGGTGCGCCGGGAAGTCCGCTGCGGCGACAGCCGCCTCGACCTGATGCTCCAGCGGGACGGCGAACCGGACGTCATGGTGGAAATCAAGAACTGCTCGCTGGTGGAAGACGGCACCGCCTAATTCCCCGACGCCGTCACCCAGCGCGGCCGCAAGCACCTGGAAGAACTCGCCCGCCTGGCGCAGTCCGGCGCGCGGGCGGTCCTGTTGATTCTCGTCCAGCGCGGCGACGCACGCCGCTTCGCGCCGGCCGACCATATCGATCCCGAATGGGGAAAAACGCTGCGCCGGGTTGCGGGCGAGGGGGTGGAGGTGCTGGCGTACCGCGCGGATGTGACGCTTGAGGGGATATGGGTGGGCGAGCGGTTGCCGGTTGATCTGTAACGAGCCAACCGTAACCGCTTCACCCTCACCCCGACCCTCTCCCTCGAAGGGAGAGGGAGATAACGGCCTAGAATTCCGGCTGGTTTCTTGTCCGCGCCAGCAAAAAGAAATCCGCCACAATCGTCGCCATCATCGCCTGCAGCACCGGCACCGCGCGGATGCACACGGCCGGGTCGTGCCTGCCGCCGACGCCGTCCAGGTCGATGTCGTCGAGATTCACGTCGATGCTTTTTTGCCGCACGCCGATCGACGGCGTCGGCTTAATGGCGCAGCGCACCACCACCTCGTCGCCGTTCGAAATGCCGGCCAGAATGCCCCCGGCGCGGTTGGTTTGGAACGCGTCGCCGAGCTTTCCCGACTCCGGGCGGCGCATCGGGTCGTTGTTCTCGCTGCCGCGCAGGCCCGCCGCCGCGAAGCCGGCGCCGATTTCCACCCCCTTGACCGCGTTCAGACCCATGAACATGCCGGCGATGCGGCCGTCGAGGCGGTCGTAGACCGGCTCGCCCAAACCGGCCGGCACCCCGCGCGCCCGCACTTCGACAACGCCGCCGAGCGAATCGCCGGCCGCCTTCGCCTCCTCCACCGCCGCCAGCATCGCGTCGACCGCACCGGCGTCGGGGCAGAAGACGGGATTCTGGTCGATGGTCCGGTCGTCCCACCGCGACGCGTCAGCCTGCACGCCGCCAAGCGCGACCAGCCCGGCCGTGATCTCGACCGAGCGCGTCGCCTCGAAATGGCCGAGAAGCCGCATCGCCACCGCGCCTGCCGCCACCCGCCCGGCCGTTTCCCGCGCCGACGAACGGCCGCCGCCGCGCGGATCCCGGACGCCGTACTTGTGCCGGTAGGTCGCGTCCGCGTGTCCGGGGCGGAAAATCGACGCCAATTTCTGATAATCGGTTGAACGCTGGTTCGTATTCTCGATAATCAGGGAAATCGGATGCCCGGTCGTTACGCCCTCAAACACGCCCGAGAGGATGCTCACCCTGTCCTCTTCGCGGCGCGGGCTGACCTGTGCATTGCGGCCGGGGCGGCGGCGATCCAGCCAGGGCTGGATGTCCGACTCGGCCAGGGGAATGCGCGACGGACAGCCGTCGATGACGCAGCCGATGGCGGGGCCGTGGCTTTCGCCCCAGGTGGTGAAGGTGAACAATCGGCCCGCTGTGTTCGAACTCATGCAAATATCCTTGCGTCTCTGGGATGGGGAATACGAAAAATCGTGGAAAAGAGCAATGGTAGCGACCCCGACGGGTCAATGCAACCGGCGACGCCGGAGAACGGGGCATATCCGCAAAAAGTCGTCCTCATCGGCATGATGGGGGCGGGCAAAACCACGGTCGGCCGCGTGACCGCCGCCCGCGCCGGCCGGCCCTTCGTGGATGTCGACGCCGTCATCGAGGCGGAGTGCGGCACCAGCATCGCCGACCTGTTCCGCACCCACAGCGAAGCCGAGTTCCGCCGCCGCGAACTGGAAACGATTCGCCGCCTCCTCGCCATGCCCGGCCCGCACATCATCGCCGCCGGCGGCGGTGCGTTCTGCCAGGAAGGGGTGCGCCAGTGCCTGGTCGGCCAGGCCGTCACCGTCTTTCTCCGCGTCGAAAAGGACGAACTGCTCCGCCGCCTCCGCAAGTCCGACGCCGGCCTGCGTCCCATCCTCGGCGGCACCGGCTGGGAGGGCCGCATCGCCGGCATCGTCACGGAACGCTACCCGCTCTATGAACTCGCCGACCTGATTCTGCCCGTCGGGGACGAATCGCCCGAAACGACCTGCGACCGCCTGCTCGACCTCTTGGCCGCCCGGCTCCCGGAGACCCCATGCTGACAATAGACGTCAATATCACGCGCCCCAGCCACAGCTATTCCATCCTGCTCGAACCCGGCCTCTCGGCCGACTGGCGCGCCGGGGTGGAGTCGCGCCTGGCCGCGTCGTCGTACCTGGCGCTGGTCGACGCCACCCTCGCCGCCGCCCGGGACATCCCGCCCCACGGCTGCATGGAGGGGAAATGGCGCTATCTGTGGGTCCGGCCGGGCGAGGAAAACAAACACCTCGAGCAGTACGCCGCCCTGTGCGAAGACGCGCTCCATTTCGGCATCACCCGGGACGCCGTGCTGGTGGCTGTCGGCGGCGGCGTCACCGGCGATATCGCCGGCTTTGTCGCGTCGACCCTCCTCCGGGGCGTGCGGCTGGTGCAAATACCCACCACCCTGCTCGCCCAGGTCGACAGTTCGGTCGGCGGCAAGAACGGCGTCAACGCCGAGGCGGGCAAGAACATGGTCGGCACCATTTACCAGCCAAGCCTCGTCCTGATCGACCCCGCCTTCCTGGACACCCTGCCCAGGCGCGAATTTCTCGCCGGCGTGGCGGAGATCGTCAAAACCGCCGTCCTCGACAGCGGCGAATTTTTCGCAAGCCTGGAAGCGGGGGCGGAGCGGCTCGCCGCCAACGACCACGGTTTTGTCGTCGACGCCATCGGCCGCTGCTGCCGCATCAAGGCGGGGTTTGTCCAGGACGACGAACGCGACACCGGCCGCCGTCAGCTCCTCAACCTCGGCCACACCTTCGGCCATGTGCTGGAGTCGCTCGCCGGCTACGACGGCAGCGTGGTGCACGGCGAGGCGGTTGCGGTGGGGATGGTTCTGGCGTGCCGGTTCTCGGTCGCCCGCCACACCTTGGCGAAAGCGGACGCGGATGCGGTGGAATTGCTTCTGACAGCGCTCGGCCTGCCGACGCGCATCGGCCAGTTGGCGGCGGATCGGCCGGAGCCGCTCGACTGGTCCGCGGCGCTGGCGTCGGAGGAGGCGGTCGCGGTCCTCGCCGCAGACAAGAAAGCCGGGGCGGACGGGGTCAACCTCGTCCTGCCCCACGCCATCGGCGACTGCCGGCTGGAAAAGGGCTTTTCTCCGGTGGAGGTGCTTCGTTTTATGCGCGACCATGTCGACGGGCAGTGGTAGCGAGACCGCGATTGGAGTACGGTACACACCGCCCCCCACACATGTCGAAAATCTCGTCACCCCCGCGAACGCGGGGGCCCAGCGGACCGTTCAAAAAAGGAACGGTGGTGCATACCCGTAGTCCCCAATTCGTCTTTCAGGAAAAACAAAACGTTCCTTTCATGCGCCGTCCACTGGATTCCCGCGTACGCGGGAATGACGATTGTTTAACGAGTGAGGCTTGGTGAAGCGTCCTGCGCTAATCCAGCGTGAACTCCTGCCGCCAGTCGCCCGTCTCTTCGTAGGGCGGCTGTTCCGACTTCGCGAACAAGCAGTTCCCCATGACCAGGTAGTCCATCTCGGTCCGCATAAAACAGCGGTAGGCGTCTTCGGGCGTGCAGACGATCGGCTTGCCCCGCACGTTGAAGCTGGTGTTGACGACGACGGGACAGCCGTGGCGCGCCTTGAACGCCTCGATAAGGGCTGCGTACCGGGGGTTCGTCTCCGCGCTCACCGTCTGCACCCGCGCCGAATAATCCACGTGGGTGATGGCGGGCAGGCTCGACCGGATGTGGTAGAGCCGTTCGTACAGGGGGAGCGAGTCGTAGTTGTCCGGCAGGGGATTGCGGATCGACTCGCGCACCGGCGCAACCAGAAGCATATAGGGGGAATCGCCTTCCTGATCGAAATACGTCGGCGAATCCTCCACCAGCACCGACGGCGCAAAGGGCCGGAAGCCTTCTCGGTATTTGATCTTCAGGTTGAGGCGCTTCTGCATTTCCGGATTGCGCGGATCGCCCAGGATGCTGCGGTTGCCGAGGGCGCGCGGGCCAAACTCCATCCGCCCCTGGAACCAGCCGACCACGTTGCCCGACGCGATGAGGTCGGCGGTCGTATCGCACAGTTCGGCGAAGTCGGCGAACTCCCGCCGGGGTGCATGGCGCTTAGCCGCCAGGTAGGCGATTTCTTCCGGCGGGAACTCGGGGCCGAGGTACGCGCCCCGCATCGAGTCGCGGGCGTCGGCCGTGCGCGGTTCGTCCAGGGTGATATGGCGGACCGCCAGGGCCGCGCCGAGCGCGCCGCCGGCATCGCCCGAAGCGGGCTGAATCCACAACCGGTCGAAAATCCTTTCCCGCAGCAGCACGCCGTTGGCGGAGCAGTTCAGGGCCACGCCGCCCGCCATGACCAGGTTGCCGCAGCCGGTCAGTTCGCGCGCCGTGCGGGCCAGGCGCAACACCGCCTCCTCGGTCACCTCCTGGATGGCCAGGGCCATGTCCATATACGCTTGATCGATTTCCGACTTCTGCTGGCGCGGCGGCAGGCCGAACAACGCCTCCCATTTCGGCTGAACGTACATCCGCAGGCCGGTCGCGTAATCGAAATAACTCTGGTTCAGGAGGAGCGATCCGTCGGGCCGCAGACCCACCAGGTGCTCGAGAATGGCATGCTTCCATTCCTCCACCCGCTCCGAGCCTTTCACGCCGTAGGGCGCGAGGCCCATCAGCTTGTATTCGCCCGAATTCACCTTGAAGCCGCAGTAGCCGGTAAAGGCGGCATAGAGCAGGCCGATGGAATGCGGGAAATGCAATTCTTTCAGGACGGTGATGTCCTTGCCCTTGCCGTGGCCGATGATCATGGTCGCCCATTCGCCCACGCCGTCCAGGGTGAGGATGGCCGCCTCGTCGAACGGCGACGGGTAGAAGGCCGAGGCCGCGTGGGAGAGGTGATGCTCGGGGAAGAGCAGATGCGGCGGTTTGTCGCCGAAGGCGGCAAGTTCCTTCCGCAAATTGCGGCGCATGAACATCTTTTCCTTGATCCACACCGGCATGGCGGCGAGGAAGCTCCGGAAGCCGCGCGGGGCAAAGGCGTGGTATGTCTCCAAGAGCCGTTCGAACTTTAAAAACGGCTTGTCGTAGAAGGCGACGTGGTCGACTTCGTCCAGGCCGATGCCGGCCTCGCCGAGCACATACTCGACGGCGCGGTTCGGAAAGCCCGCGTCCTATTTGATGCGGGTAAAGCGCTCCTCCTGCGCCGCCGCCACGATGACGCCGTCGCGGACGAGCGCGGCCGCGCTGTCGTGGTAGTAGGCGGAAATTCCCAATATGGTCGCCATTGCCCTCTCCCCTTGTCCCACTAGAAAATGGTGTAGATGAACGGCGCCAGGGCGGACCCGCTGGTCAGGAACAGGAGGATGCCGAAGATCAGCATAAAGATGATGACCGGCAGCAGCCAGAACTTCTTCCTGGTCTTGAGAAACCCCCACAAATCCTTGAGTAAATCCATGCCATGCCTCCTCTGGCGGTTACGGTCTGTCGCCGTTTCCGTCCCGGTTGAGTTCGGTATGCACCATCCGGCCGATAAGCCGGTTGGCGTATGCGGACGCGTGTCCGTCGTAGAGAAGATAGCGGATCGCCATGTCGCGCCAGTTTTCCCCCAGCGCGTCCGACACCCGCAGGGTGGTCAGGCCGAGGCCGCGCAGACGGTCGAGCACCTCGGGCGTTTCGTCCCAATAGACGATGGTCAGGCCCACCCCGTAGCGCTGGCGGCACAGGTCGTCCATCCGCGCCAGGATGGCGTAGGTCAGCCGCCACTTGTACGAGTCGACGCCGCCCCGGCGCGACAGCCAGTCGGCGAGGGTCGGGTAAACGCGGCTGCGGCCGAGAAGAACGCCGGTCCTGCCGAAGTGGCTGGAGTCGGCGAAGGTGCCTTCGTACACGGGTAGAGTGCCTTTCAGCCGGTAATAGGGCGCCTGGGCGTTGTTCGGGTGGACGACGCGGTTGGGGTGATCGTCAATAAAGGTATAGACGACGCCCCGCACCTGTTCCGGCCGCACCCCGGCCCTGCCGATGCAGTGCTGGAGTTCGAGTTCACGGAGCGCCTGGTGCGGGCCGGTGTTGGCGACGCTGATATTGAGGACGCGCTGGCTGTGGCCGCCCGCCTGCGCGTAGGCGGCGGCGGCGGTTTCGTCGTCGCTCAGGCCATAGCCGAAGGTCTGGGAACACCCGAGGAAGATGACCGTCTCCCCGGCCGCGCCGTTCCCCGGCGTATGCCTGAAGCCGTACGGGTTGATGGTGATGTGGGCGTCAAAGAGCGTGTCGCCGCCGTCAATAAAGGCGTGGTGGCGGATTTCGTTGTCGGGCGCAAACTCCAGCGTTGTCGGGGACGACGTCACGTACGGATTGTGCAACGCCTCCACCACGGTGCGGCGGTTCGCGCCGCTGCCGGTCACGCGGTAGCCGATGTCCCGACCGGCGAAAATATCCCCGGCGAAACGCTCGCCCAGCGGCGGCCCGTAATCGCCCGCCGCCTCGGCCCGGCGCTTGCTGTCGACATAGGAGAGGGCGTCGTTGCTGTCCCAGGCGTAGGGTCCGCCCGCGCCGTGGATGACCGAATGCCTGGGCCCGAGGGAGAGAAAGTCGAAATACTTCTGTCCCATCTCCACCGCCAGCAGGCACATGGACAGGGAAATGACCATGAGGGCGACACTGCGGAGAATTCGCCCGCCGGCAAGGGCGGTGAGGATGCCCAGCACGGCGAGGAGAATGAGGAGGACGTCCAGGGGCCGGCGAAAACGCACCAAGGCGTGCCAAAACCACGCCAGCGCGGCGATGTCGACAAGGAGCAACACGACCGGCATGAGCCGGCCCTTCGGTTTGTGCGCCATGGCTATCCCCTCAACACATCGCTTCGAAACGGTGCTTTCCTGCTAATACGGGTTTTTCAGATCATCCGCGCCATACCGGTGGTTCCGTTCGACAAATACCGACGCATCGCCCGCTTTCCATTGTTTCATCGCCATCGGGTCCCGGCCGAGAAGGCGGCGGACCAGGCCGATCGGCAGAACGAGCAGGAAGAATTCCAGCGCCAGGAGGATGCGGGACACGACCGCGCCCAACCCGTTGGAAAAATTAAGCCACAGGTGGGCGAAGCGGCGGTAGACGCGCGGCGACGCCATGTTGACGACCAGCGCCGCGACCGCCAGCCACAGCCAGATGCGGCTGCCGAGGACGAGGGCGAGGATGAGCAGGATCAGGACCAGCGCCTGGCCCGAGTCCGACGCTTCCTTTGTGGTGATGTCGGCGTACTTTTTCATCGCGGAGTCCCTTTGCGCTATCGCGCAGATTTAATCCGTTGAGACTATCCCGGCCGGTACTCCGGGGAACGGGGGTTTTTCCCATGCCTTGGGTTTTTGCTGCGGCAGAGCGCAACTTTGATTGGAAGACCCCTCACCCCAGCCCTCTCCCCCTCCGGGGGCGAGGGAGCAGGTTTACTCTGCTCGGCCCGTTATATTTCGTCCAGCCAGTGCATCGGCGTGTCGGCTTCGTCGGCGCGGTCGGGGCGGAGCGGCTCGTCGGCGCGCGGTTCTTCTTCCGGTTTTGCCGCCGCCTTTTTCGACTCGGCTTTTTTCCTGCCGCCGCGTTTCTTGGCCGGCTTTTCGGGTTCCGGTTCCGGCTCGGGTTCGGCAACGCTCCAGAAGGCGGCGGCGGTGAGCGGCTTCGGCGGTTCGGCCGGAACCTGCGGCTCGGCCGGCCCCTGCGGCTGCGCTGCCGCCTCTGCGCCTTCCTTTTTGCGACCGCGACCGCGCCGCGCGCCACGGGTCCGCGCCGGTTTTTCTTCCTGCTTTTCGGCGTCGACCGGGACCGGTTCGGTCACGGCGGCTGAAGGCTTCTCGGCGACAACCGGCGCGTCGCTCGCGGAAGCTGGCGGCGTCGCGGCCGAGTCGTTTGTGGTCGCGGTCGCGGCAGTGCCGTCGCCCGGGCGGTTCCGTTTCAAGCGTTTGTTGCGGCGGCGGCGGGCCGAGCGGCTCAGCTTGCGCGCTTCGTCGGCGATGTCGGCGTCGCCGTCCTTGTCGCCGGCAGCGGCGTCGCCGCCGGCCACGGCGCGGTTGTCGCTTGGCGACCCGCTGCGGCGGTCGTTGTCCCTGCCGTGGTGGTGCTTGCCCGGCGAGTCGTCCTTGCCGTAGATGCGTTCGGCCAGCATGTCGCGCCACTGGTTCAGGCGCGACTGCTGCCCGCCTTCGGCGGTGACGATGATTTCCGCCAGGGCGAGGGATTCGTGGAACGCGTCCGTGGTGACGAAATTCGCGAGGGATCCGCGCTTGCCGCCGCGCGAATTCGTCTGGCAGAAGCGGTGCTGGTTCAGATACATGTGGACGATGCGGTCGACCAGCTTGCGCGGAAAACGGAGCCGCAGGGCGAGCGGTTCCAGGAACGCGTGCACCTTGTCGAACCGCAGCCGCGGCGAATCCTCGGACGACCACACCCGCTCGAGATGCATCTTGAGAGGGTCAAGGAGCAGCACGGCGAAGATGAGGGCCGGGGTGGCGTCCGGGAGAACGGTGTCCCCTTTGTCGAGGGCTTCGAGACGGTTCCAGAACTGGTCGTGGTTGACCGTGTCGGATTCGAGGCAGTCCGCGACTTCGGGCAGGATGACCCGCAGCAGCCCGGTGACGTGCAGGAGCCGCACCGCCTTTTCCCCCGACGAAAACGCGAACAGGCGGGTGATCTCCTCCAGGAGCCGCGCCGGGGCGGCCTTGGCGAGTTCGTCGCCGTGTTTGTGAATCGCGTCCTCGGTGTCGGGGTCGAGGGTAAAGCCGAGGCGGCTCGCGAAGCGGACGGCGCGAATCATCCGCACCGGATCCTCGCGGAAGCGGATGCAGGGATCGCCGATGCAGCGGATGCGCTTGGCCGCCAGGTCCTCCATGCCGCCGACATAGTCGATAATGGAAAACGATTCGATGTCGTAGAACAGCCCGTTGACGGTGAAGTCGCGCCTGAGGGCGTCCTCCTGCGGCGTGCCGAAGAGGTTGTCGTCCCGCTGGAACAGGTCGGCGTCGGGGTCGGTCGGGTCGGCGGCGCACTTCGGCGTGGTGCGGAAGGTCGAGGTCTCGATTATCTTGTCGCCGTAGCGGATGTGGGCGAGGCGGAAGCGCCTGCCGATAAGGATGCAGTTCTTGAAAAGCGAGCGGATCTGCTCCGGCTTGGCGTTCGTGGAGACGTCGAAGTCCTTCGGCTTGCGGCCGAGCAGGAGGTCGCGGACGCCGCCGCCGACCAGGTAGGCGATGTAGTTGTTCCTGGCCAGCCGGTAGAGGACCTTGAGGGCGTCCGGGTCGATGTCTCGGCGCGAGATGTTGTGTTCTTCCCTGATGCGGACCACGGGCTCGATATACTCGGGCGACGCTTCCATGGTGCAGGGGAGATCCTCGTCGCCTTCCAGGGCGATCGCGTCCGAAGTGATGTCGGAATTCATGTTTCGGTAACCTTTTTCTGGGTCGCGCCGGAGAGGAGGTTCAGCCGGACCGGAGCGTCGTGTCGAAAAACTCCCGCTCCCGTCCGCGAACCGTCCCGCTGTCCCGCGCGGCCGGTCAATCAATGCGCTCGATGCGCGCGCCCAGGCGGCGCAACCGTTCGTCGATGCGTTCATAGCCGCGATCGATCTGGGTAATGTTTTCAATAAGCGATGTGCCCCGGGCCGCCAGCGCCGCCGCCAGGAGGGCCATGCCGGCGCGGATGTCGGGCGAATGCATGCGCGAACCGTGCAGCTCGGCCGGCCCCACCACCACCGCCCGGTGCGGATCGCACAGCACCAGTTGCGCCCCCATGTCCAGCAACTGGTCGACAAAAAACAACCGGCTTTCAAACATCTTTTCGTGGATCATGGTCGAACCCTCCATCTGCGTCGCGGCGACGAGCGCGATGGAGGTAAGGTCGGCCGGAAAGGCCGGCCAGGGCGAACTGGCGATGGTGGGCACCGCGCCGCGAAAGTCGGGCTGGATGCGGCGCGGCTGGTCCTCCGGCACGAACAAATTCTCGCCGCGAATCTCCGCCACCATGCCGAGGCGGCGGAACTGGTAGAGGATCATGCGGAGGCCGTCCGGGCAGACCTGCTCGATGGTGATTTCGCCCCTGGTGATGACGGACAAGGCCATCAACGACGCGACCTCGAGGTAATCGGCCCCGAGGGTGACTTCGTAATTGCCGGACGACAGGGCCTTGACGCCGTCGACGCGGATTTCGTTGGTGCCGATGCCGTGCACCTGTGCGCCGACGACGTTCAGGAAGCGGCACAGTTCCTGGACGTGCGGTTCGCAGGCGGCGTTGCGGATAACGGTATGGCCTTCGGCCAGGCACGCGCCCATGACCGCGTTTTCGGTGGCGGTGACGGACGCTTCGTCCAGAAGGATGTCCGCCCCCCGGAGTCCGCGCGGCGCTTCAATGATGATGGACGTCTTGTCGGCGCGGACCGTTGCGCCCAGTTCCTCCAGCACCATGATATGGGTGTCGATGCGGCGGCGGCCGATCTTGTCGCCGCCGGGAAAGGGCAGGGCGACCCGGCCGAAGCGGTGCAACAGCGGCGCGGCGAGCAGGACCGATCCCCGCACCGTGCGGCAGAGTTCGGGGTCGAGGGGCTTGTCCGAGAGGTTGGCGTTGATGGGGCGGAGATCGTAGTCGCCCTGGCGGGCGAAGCGCATGCCCATCGACTCGAGGAGTTGTAAGAGGGTGAGGACATCGCCGATTTTGGGAACGTTCCGTATCCAGACGCCGCCGTCCGCCAGGATGCTGGCGCACAGGATCGGGAGTGCCGCGTTTTTATTGCCTGAGGACCGAATTTTTCCCCGCAGGGGGTAGCCGCCATCTATTGAAAATTTTGCCATATCCACTTCTTGCGTCGAACAATGCTACACACGTCGCATCCTCGCCGGAGAGCCGGGGAGGCGCGACCGCTCATAAGCGTACTATGCTAAGCCATTTGGGGCTCGCGGTCAAGTAAGCGCTTGTGTAATCCGTTCAGGGCGGCAAAACTTTTCCGCTGATCGGCCGTGCCGCTCTGGCATAAAAAGCGACAAACCTCTTGCCGGGCGTCCCTGTTTGGCTAGAATAGGGACGTGTAGTCCTCTGCAACGCGGTTCCGGGTGGAACCGCGATGGTTTTCGGCCGCGTTTTTCTAACGGAATGACGAACATGAACTTCTACGCAAGACTGATTATCTCGCTCGCCCTGTGCGCCGGCATCGCCTCCGCCCTCCTCGCCTTTACCTATAATACCACCGCGCCGGTCATCGCCCAGCGGGAGATCGAGGACCAGGCCGCGGCCTTGCAAAACGTGTTTTTCCTCCAGAAAGATGGTTCCGGGCTCGCCCTCGAACCCAAAGTCATCGCCGAAGGCGTCACCGCCCTGTATCAACCCGGCCAGACCGAAGAACCCCTCTACTACGCCGTCACCGGCTCTGCCACCGGTTATAACTCCAGCGTCCCCATCAGTTTGATGGTCGGCTTCACCGGCCCCGCCGCCGACGCCGCCACCCTGCTGGACGGCTATGTCGAGCCCGAACGGCTGCCTAAGGGCGACGGCAACTATATCGTCGGGTTTTCCGTGATCAACTCGGAAGAAACCCCCGGCCTGGGCGAAAAGATTAAGGACGCGCGTCCTCCCTACACCTGGATACAGGCCATCACCGGCACCAAGCCCGCGCCGAACCCCGACGTCAGCACCGACTTCCAGCGCCAGTTCCGCGGCCGTACCGCCGACAGCCTGGTCCTGAAAAAGAACGGCGGCGATCTCGACGCCATTACCGCCTCCACCATCACCTCCAACGGGGTGATTTCGGCCCTCATGAACGCCAGCGGCAAGCTCCAGGAGGCCCTGGCCAACAAGTAGCGCGTGGTGAGCATTCCGGGCGGGGGCCGTCGCATGCGGCCCCACGCTCTTTTTTCAGCAACGAGGACTCCAATGCCGCGAACCATCGTCCTAGCCGCCGTCATGGCGCTCGCCGCCTGGCTCGCGCCGGCAGGTGAGCAGACCCGGGTGTTCTTCCCCGACCTCCTGCCCAGAAACACCATCCTGTGCATGGTGCCTCCCGAAGACGAACGAGTCGATTACGATTTTTCGCAGACCATCTTCGCCCGCATCGCCGAACTGCCCGAGATGGCCCCGTTCCTGCGCTCCTTCGAGGAATCGCGCCGCCAGCTTGCCCGCGACATCACCGAAACGGCCGGCGTCCAGCCCGCCTTTGCCCAGGATCTCGTCGGCAGCCGGCTCGGCCTCGCCCTCATCAACATCGCCATCGGCCGCGACGGCAAGCCGCAGCCCGAATTCGCCTTCGCCATTTCCCTGAATTCCATTCCCGACCGGGACACCGTCTTTTCCGCCGTCATGGCGCTCCTCAACCGCCCCGAAGTGGTCCGCACCGTGCTGGAAAGCCAGGGCATCGACCCCAGCCTGCCGCTCCGGACCATCGTGCAGGAGGAGACGGTCACCAACGGCCCGCCGATTCTGCGCATCGGCCCGAACATCCGCGTCGCCGCCATCGGCAACCTCATCCTCATCTACCACGGCCCCGGTTCCGAAGGCATCAGGGAAATTTTCAACGCCGCCCGCAACCCGAACGCGTCCCTGAGCCGCAACCCGACCTTCCAGGCCGCCTACCGCGGCGCCGAGGCCAACCCCGGCTCCTCGTTCTACTATTTCAACCTGCCCCGGGTGACCGCCATCCTCGACGCCACCAACAACGGTTCCGTCACCCGCGTCCTGGACGCCCTCGGCTTCGGTTCGGCCCAGAGCCTGGCCATCACCGGCGCGTACCACAACGAAGGCGTGCGCCATACCCTGTTCCTGCATAACCCGGGCGCGTCCGTCACCGGCGTTCTTTCCGCCCTCATCCCCATGCCGCCCGAATCGCCGGTCGGGGTCGAAACGTACGCGCAGACCGTCCCGTCGTCCGCCCACGCGTTCACCGCGGTGCGGGTGGACATGGCCACGCTCATGCGGGAAATCCCCTACTTTGTCGAGGCGATGGGCGCGGTGACCCGACCCGGCGGCATAGCCGGCGTCATCGCCAACGAGCGCGTCCTCGGCGTGCCGGTCGGCGACATCATCGCCTCCCTCGGTACAGACATTGTCATCCGCCCCCACGACGACACCCAGGTCGCCATCTTCAATTCGGTCGACGTCGCCGGCTTCGAGCAACTGGTCGGACGGATGGAGGCGAACGCGGGACAACGCTTCAACTCCATCAACGTCGGCGGCTATATCGTCCGCTATTACAACAAGCGGGCGTCCCTGTCGGCCCCGCTCGCCCCCGCGTTCTGCCTGGTGCCGCGCTCGCCCGGCAACCCGCAGGGCATCCTCTACATGGCGTCGCATCCGCAGGCGGTGGTGTCGCTGATTCAGGAATCGACCGCCGCACGGGAGCCGTTGTCCGGCACGCCGGACTTCGCCCGGGCCGTCTCCGGCATCGGCGGCAATTATTCCCTTTTCTATTACAACGGCAGCCGCGACCCGTACCGCCGGGTCTACAATTTCCTGCTGCCGGTGCTGTCCCTGTGGTCCTCGTCGGCGCGCTATCCCGTCGACACCGGCCTGCTCCCGACCGCGAACGCCCTCGCTCCGGCGATGTTCGGGTCGTCCTGCGGCATCCGTTTGCTTCCCGAGGGGCTCCAGATGCAGGCGTTCAGCCCCATTGGCGGCGGTGCGCTCCTGGTGCAAGCCTTAGATAAAATGGTCGTGTCCAACCCGCTCGTCATCGCCTACGTCTATGGCGCGATGGAAGCGTGGATGGCGACACTGCCCGCCTGGTAAGGAATCCCATGTCATATCTCTCCGTCGCCATCGTCGGCAGGCCCAACGTGGGCAAATCGACGCTCTTCAACGCCCTCGCCGGATCGCGCATCGCCATCGAGGCGGACAGCCCCGGCGTCACCCGCGACCGCGTGCTCTACCCGCTCACCATCGAGGACCGCACCTTCGACCTGGTGGATACCGGCGGCATCGGCATCGTCGACAGCCAGAAGCTGGAGAAACAGGTAGAACACCAGATCAGCCTGGCCATCGACGCCGCCGACCTCCTCATCTTCCTGGTCGACAGCCGGGACGGGATCACGCCGCTGGACCAGGAGGTCGCCAACCGGCTGCGCAAGTCCGGCAAGCGCGTGCTCCTGGTCGCCTCCAAGGTCGACACCCAGCGCATCGAGGACAACATGCCCTCCTTCCACGCCCTCGGCTTCGGCGACGCCCTGCCGGTCAGCGCCAAGCAGAACCGGGGCGTCTACGATCTGGAAGAGGCGATTGTCGCCGCCCTGCCGCCCGCGCCCGAAGGGGGCGACGACGAGGAGGACGAGGAGAACAGGCTGCCGCGCATCGCCGTCGTCGGCCGCCGCAACGTCGGCAAGTCGACCTTCATCAACCAGATCAGCGGCACCGAGCAGGTCATCGTCTCCGACACGCCCGGCACCACCCGCGACAGCATCGACATCTCGGTGCAGCACGGCGACACCGCGTTTGTCCTTATCGACACCGCCGGCCTGCGCAAGCGCGGCCAGATGGACGACTCTCTGGAATTCTTCGGCCATATGCGGACCGAGCGGGCGATCCGCCGCGCCGACGCAGTCATCCTCATCCTCGACGCCACGGCCGAGATCGGCAAGGTCGACAAGCAGATCGCCTCGTTTATTCTCGAAAACTGCAAGCCCTGCATCATCGTCCTGAACAAGTGGGACCTGGCCGAGGAGCAGAACCCCGGCATCACCCTCGACTCCTTTACCCGCTACGTCAACGACCGCCTGCCCGGCATGCACTTCGCCCGCCTCGCCGCGATGTCGGCGCAGGAGGGGACGAACGCCTGGGCGGTCATCGAATCGGTTCTCGAGCTGGTGGAGCAGGGGTCGGTGAAGGTGGGGACGGCGCAACTCAATTCCGCCCTCGTCAAGGCGCAGCAGAAGCGCGCCACCAAGGCCAAGGGCGGCAAGCTGGGGAGGATTTACTACGGCACCCAGACCGGCGTGTCGCCACCGGCGTTCCTCCTCTTCGTCAATAACCCGTCGCAGTTCGACGACAACTATCTCCGCTATCTCGCGAACCAGCTGCGCCGCGATCTCAACTACCCGGAGATCCCGCTGAAGATTATGCTGAAGTCGTCGAACGAAAAGGAAATCGGCCGCTATTCCTGACGGAAATGCGGCCCGCCGGACCGATCACACGCGTCTGGCGTTAAGCACCATCTCCCTCTCCCCCTCCGGGGGCGAGGGAGCAGGTATTCTCCACGTTAGAATGTCCACCCAAACATCGCCTTCGCCGCCAACCCTTCGCGCTTGCCCAGATACCCTTCAATCCCCACATCGGCGCTGTAGCGGCTGGTCTGGTTGCCGACGTGCAGGCCGACTTCGCCCATGACGGTGAAGCCGTCAATTTTGGCCTGGGCGAGCGAATAGTTGTAGACGTGGCCGGAGGATTTGCCGTCCATTTCATAGTCGACGCCGAGGCCGACGAACGGGTTCAGCACCTGGGTCCGGGCAGCCGTCCACCGGCCTGCCGCGCAGCCGGTGCGAGTCCACCGCGTCCAGGTCCACCGCGTTCGCGCCGACCATGACCGTGTCCCCCTTGGATCGGTTCCAGCCGTAGCGAAGCGACAGGTCGAGGGTGGAGCAGGGAAAGCGGAAGCGGTAGCCGAGGACGGCGTCGGCCCCGTAGTAAGTGGCCTTGGACTCGTAATCAACCACCGCCAGCCGCACCGCCGTGTTGAAGGAGGTCTTCGACCGGCCCGCGTGCATGGAGCCTTCGGCGTAGAAACCGCCCCGTTCATACCGGACCAGCAGGCCGCCGCCGGCATAGCTCAGGGAATCGTTGTCGTTGAAGGTGCGGCTGTTCAGTTTGGCGTCGAACTGGCCCCAGCCGGTTTCGAAAAACGCCGCCATCAGGGTCGAGCCGGTGCGATAGCCCACGCCGCCCAGGAACGATCCGTGGTCGACGGTGATTTCCGAATTGCCGCCGGTGTCGAAGGTGGACGAGCCGCCCGACACCCCGGCGAAGACGACCGGGCGGTTACAGTCGAGGTATATCCGGCAATCGTCAGTGACCCCTGCCGCCTGGCACGCTTCGGAGGCGGCAATCATGCCGGCGACCTCGCGGTGCAGATCGCTCGCGACGTTGAGCATGGTCAAGGCCGCCAGTTGCGCCTGACCCAGGAGTTGCGTCTCGTCGGCGGCGCGGGTGGACAGGACGACGACGTCGATAGTGTCCTGGCCGGCCCACGCCGGCGCCTGGCCGATCGCCAGTCCGATCTCCTGGTCGAAGAGCGCGCCATTCGGAACGAGCGTCGATCCGAGGGTGGGCAGCACCCCGTCCGAGTCAGAAAACAGGGTGATAACGTCTCCTTCGTTCAGCGGGCTGCCGCCGCTGTTGAAGACGATGTTGACGGTGCTGCCGCCGATGGCGACGGGGATTGAGACGGTGTAGACGGTCTCGTCGACGTAATCCCTGGACAGGGTGAAGTTGTAGGTTTCGAAATTGCCGACCGTGCCGACGGTGTAGTCCCGCCCGTGCGTGGTGAGGATATTGCCGGTGATGTCCGAGTTGCTTCCGCCGCGAATGACGGCCGATCCGTTGAAGTCGATGGTTCCGCTCACGTTGACGCGGTTGCGGTTGGTGAGCGCGTTCGCGCCGCCGAAGCCGCCATACACATTGCCTGTCACCTGAGGGCCGACGCCGCTGCCGCCGGTCAGGGTAACGGTGTTGCCGCTGGCGCTTTGGTTCGCCGTCGCGCCGCCGGTGGAGCCGCCGTAAATGCCGTCGACAGATCCGTTCGTCATGACAACCGTGTTGTCGTTCGCATTGCCGCTCGCGCTCCGGCCGCCGTAGGCGTCGCCGCCGACGATGGCGCCGGACAAGGTGACGCGGTTCGCGTTCGCCGAACCCGTCCCGCCTTCGGTAAAGCCGCCGTGGACCGAACCGGCAACGTTGCCGCCGCCAAGGGCAGGGGTGTTCTGGTTTGCGTTGCCGGAAAACGACCGCCCGGCGGCGACCGAGCCGGCCACCGACCCGCCGCCCATGGTCACGCTGTTTGTGGTGGCGTTGCCGCCGGTGGCATACCCGCCGTAAAGGTTTTGCGCAAAGTCCGCCGTCCCGGAAACAGCCGCCGTGTTGGACGAAACATTGCCCGCACCGCTGGAAAATCCGCCGTAGGCGTTTCCGGCGACGGCGCCGCCGGAGACTTGCAGGCCGTTGGCGCTCACCGCGCCGCTGTTGAACGACATGCCGCCGGCGACGATGCCGTCAAAGTCGCCGTCCGAAATGGCGGCGGCATTGGCGCGCACAGCGCCTGTGCCTTCCGCAATCCCGCCAACGGCGCTGACATTGTAGCCGGAAATGGTAAAAATGCCGACGGAGCCGCTGCCGGAGAGGGTCACCGTGTTGTTGGCGACGTCGCCGCTGGACGCGATGGGCAGGGCGGCGGTCCGTCCGCCTATGACTGCGCCGCCGATAGTGCCGCTGGTGGAGACGCTGACCTGGTTGTTCGTCACTGCGCCGGTGGTGGTGGTCCGTCCGGCGTTATAGCCGCCGTAGACGGAACCGGTGACAGCCGCGTCGCCGCTCACCTGGACCGAGTTGGCGGAGACTGCCCCGGCGCCGCCATAGCCGCCGTACACGTCGCCCGAAATCGTTCCGCCCTGGTGGGTGACGCTGTTGTCCGTCACCGCGCCGCTGCCGAGCGTATAGCCGCCGGCGACGTTTCCCCCTATGACGTCGGTGCCGGTGCGGCCGGCAAAGGTGACGGTATTTCCCGTAATCGCCGAGGAAGCGGTCAGGCCGCTTACAAACCCGCCATAGACGAAAGAACCAACGCCGCTGTTGGTGATGAGGACGGTATTCCGTTCAGCCGCGCCTGTGGCGGTATCTCCGCCGACGACATACCCGGTCACGCCGGACGACTGAATGGTGACTGTGTTATGGATGACGTCGCCGCCGTTGCCGCTGTGGCCGCCGAGGACGTTGGACACGCTGCTGTTTGCGAGAAAAACGATGTTGTCGGTGGCTGCACCGGTAGCCGACCAGCCGCCGAAAGCGTCGCCTTGTAGCGCGGCGCCGTCGACCGAGACTATATTGCCGGTGGCTGCGCCCGCGCCAATGCTCTGCCCGCCGTACACGGCCGCGGCGCCGTTCCCCGCGGTGCCGCCCTGTATATCCACCAAGTTGCCCGTGACCGCGCCGCCGGCCGTCAGGCCGCCGTGGACCGTTCCGTTCACCGTGGCATTGGTGGCGGTGACGTGGTTGTCGTCTGCCGCACCGTCGCCTCTGCTTTCGCCGCCCACGACCGACCCGAACGTTCCGCCGGCCACGGTGACGATATTGGAAGAGGCCGAGCCGACGCCAGCCAGGCCGCCGTGGACCCCGCCGGTAATGACGGTTGCCGCACCGCTCAGCGCCACCTCGTTGCCAATGGCGTTACCAGTGCCGTCGTTGCGACCGCCCTGCACAGACGCCGCCCTACCGCCTGCCATAATGATGGTGTTATACAAGGTGTCGCCGCCGAAGCTGAGGCCGCCGGTGACGCTGCCGCCAATGGAGACGGTGGAGCCGGTCGCGATGGTTATGGTATTGTACGAGGCCGAAACGACGAGATCGTGATCATGCAGTCCGGCATAGCCGCCGTACACGCTGCCGGCAATCGTGCCGCCATAACTGGCGTCGAAAACGACGCCGTTGGACATGGCATTCCCGTGGGTGCTGAAGCCGCCGAAGACGGAACCGGTGCCTGCCGGCGCGGGCGGTGTGGGGGATCCGCCCTGAGGGACCAGATTTACCTCGTTGGCGGGGTTGTCGGTTATAAAGGTGACAGTGTTATTGGTCGAATTCACGGCATTTGGGTAATAGGTAACCACGTCCGCACCGCCGTAGACGTTGCCTGCGACATCGCTCGGTCCGACAGGGGTGCGATCCCGAATAACCACCTGGTTGCCGGAGGGGGATAATGGGTCATTCGAGCGATCGGGGCTGGCCGGTGGTAGGGTAGGATAGAATCCATCGCCAAGGACGCCATTGGTGCCGCCGGGCTGGAGCGTTACCCCGTCCCATTCAATATCTACCGCAAGGGTGGGCGGAAGCCATAGTGCCGCGAGCAGGAAGGTAAGCCCGAGTATCGCCTGGAAACGCCGCATCCGAATCCCCTTTCACATACGCTCCGCCTCCCGGATCGGGAATGCGGACATATCGATGTCTACAGTTGCCGTGAAAGAGGGATTCATTTCAAAATTTCCGCCATTACTCCCGGAGGGAGGCGCGCACCATCGCCACCGCCTCCTCGATAGAGGCGGAAAACGGCATGTCCTTGACGCCCGCGACATCGAGATTGCAGCGGTTCAGGGGGAGGAGCACTTTGCGAGCCGGGCTTCTGCCGATTGCCGCCGTCATGGCGGCGGTAATTTCGCCCAGCATCGAATCGGCGGACAAGACCCCCACTGCACCCATGACGACGTCGGCACGGGCGACATTGACCACAACCGCGTTTTCGCCGGTCGCGCCCTCGTCCGCCCCGGCCTTAAGCATGGCCGAGGTGGCAGCCGAATTGGTACCGAGGGCGGTAATCCTGACGTCGCTCCCGAGCGCCCGCCGGAGCGATTCCACCAGCGCCTTGCTGACGCCGCCTCCCTGTCCGTCTACGACAGCAACGTGAATCATCGTCACGTAAACCTTTCTGCGAAGAATCGAAAACTATTCAACTGGAATTGGTATGTCGTATTGCTTTGGAATTAAAATAGTTACTAGGTTTATGGCACGCTGCCCGACGCCGTGCCGATGGCGTTAAGACTGTACTCGCGGTTCGCCCTGACACAACAGTTTTGAGAAGGAGCGACAACAACCGGCGCAGTCCGACCGCGATTGGGGCGCCATTTTGAGGAGCACGTATGAAACGGATAACACTCTGGGCGCTCTCGCTCGTCCTGGTTGGCGGCGCTCTTGCCTCAACCGCAACCGCATTTGACCCGATCCTGAAGGAAAAAGCCGTCTACGAAGGCTCGTACAGGCGCGGACCAGGCCGCGGACGGCCGCACTACAGCCCACGCCGCGGCGGCTCCCACCGCGGCTACTACCGCCGTCACCGCAATAACGGCCTCGGCCTGGCGCTTGGCGCGGCTGTCGGCACCGCCATCGGTGCCGGCATCGCGAACTCCGGCCGTTCCTCGCAACCGACCATGGTTTGCGACGCCTACGGCAACTGCTATAATAGGTAAGCAATCGTTCCGCCGGAAGACGCGGACGCGATTTTCCTCGTTTGCGTGAACGGGAACACAAGGAAACCCCCTGGCCGGAAAGGCCAGGGGGCGTCCATATGTATTGCAATGTATCGATTTATCATGGACTAGAACGAAAGCCTCAGTCCCGCCTTGACGTCGATGGAGTGGGCGGTAATCTTCTTGGTCTTCGCCTCGTAAGTCGGCACACCGCCAGTGGCCAACATGTACGACTTCGACGGCACCTTGCCCAGATAGTTGTAGGAGCCGTACAGCGACAGGGTCAGGCGGCTGTTGATGTCGTATTTCACGCCCGCCCGGGCGCCAGCCATAAAATTGACCCGCTTGCGCTGTCCCATGGAACCGGTGAGAATATTCGTGCCGTCGTTGTATTCGGCATGGCCGCGCTGGTTGATAAACGCCGCGCCGGCGGTAACGCCGACAAAGGGCGTCCAGCGTGAACAGTTGCGGAAATCGTAGTCGGCGCTGAGGTCGAGGGTGTAAATCTTCACGTGCTGGTGGGAATAAAGGCTCCTGCCACCGCCAAAGACCGACCGCTGCGACATCTTGCCGTCGGGGCCGAGGCCGAACTGGAGGCCGACCGTGAGGGGGAAGCGCCCGAAGTTGTAGCCGAGCGAAACGCTGCCGGCCAGACCGTCTTCGGTATGATTCTTGCTTTGGCTTACCGCGCCGTTAACGCCGTCCGCAACCTCAAGACCGACGGAACGGAACAGCTTCCACTGGTAACCGCCCTTGATCTTGGCGATCCAGCCGGGAGAGTTTTCAATATCGATAGTGAGATAGGCCAGGGCGTTGTCACTCTTTATCGCCGATTCCTCGGCCACGGCCACGGTGGCCAGGCCAAAGACAAGCAGGAAGGCGGCGACTGTCAGCTTTTTTATCACTTCCTTCTCCAGATTCCCGTTAAAAGTACCGCCTATTAACTACATGATTCTCGATATTTGGCAAGAGAAAAATGGAG
This sequence comes from Planctomycetaceae bacterium, assembly GCA_021203245.1. Classification (GTDB taxonomy): domain Bacteria; phylum Planctomycetota; class SZUA-567; order SZUA-567; family SZUA-567; genus JAJBSZ01. Next base: position 21,125 of record JAJQBO010000215.1, on the reverse strand, counting down.
AATTTTTTGGAAAAGAGCAAAAATAGACCCCGGCAAACCGGGGTTTCTGCTTTCCGAAGGAAGTTGAAAACGGCGCGAAACAGTCGGTAATTTCTCGATATTATGAACGTAAATAAATAGAATGATACGCGTTAAGAATTACAGGCTACTCGATCGCGATCCGCGCGGCCGTTTCCAGGACCTCGTCGGCGACCGGGTCGGCGGGGGCGGGAGCGTCGTCCTTGCGGCGCTCCCGGTCGGTCCAGTCGTTGCGCCAGCCGCCCTCCCCGTCGCCGCGCAACCGTGCGGTGGCTTCCTTCAACGCCCGGGCTTCGTTCTGGAACAGGTCGTCGTCCGGGAAAAAGGCGGCTGTCCTGTCGGCCAGCAGGTCGGCGTGGTCGAGGTGGCCCTTGTCCATGGCGCGGTAGGCCGCCTTGAAATAGTGCTGCCTGCCGGGGAAGGCGCGATGGAACGCGTCCAGCCAGCCGCCGAACTCGGCAATCGGGACAAAGCCGCAATACATGCCGAAGGTCATGGCGGCGTCGTCGTAGAGGGACGAGTAGTTTTTCGCCGAAACTTCGGTCATGATCGCGGTGAACGCGTCGAGATCGTTGTTCAGGAACGACAGGACCAGCCCGCTCTTGATGACGGCGTCCCGGCCCATGAGGTTTGTCCCCAGAGCAGCCGCCTTTTCCATGGCGCGGGGCACCAGTTCCAGGCAACGGCGCGCGGCTTCGGGGTCGAACAGTTCGGGGTGATCGGCCTTGTCCAGCATCTCCAGTCCGAAGGCGAGGTACAGCCTCGGCATGACCCGGAACCACTCCCAATCCGCCTCGTCGAGATCGGCTTCCCGCTCGGCATGTGGCCGCGCGCCGGTCGGGTAGGGGCCGTCCAGCCACAGCGATTCCAGCCCGGCGGCGCGTCCCGCCACCGCCACCCCATACCGCCCCAGCCAGAAATAGCGGGTCAGGAGCTTGTTGTAGGAGTCGTCTTCCTTGAAATAGCCTTTCCCGAACGCCTGCTCGAGCGCGCCCCGCAGGGAAAAGCGCAGCCGCACGCCCCGGGCCGAGGCGGCGGGCGCGTCGGTCTGCGAGTCGCGCTGAATCGACATGCGGTCGTAGATGTCGACCAGGGTGCGAAGCATCTGGTCGGAGAGGGAGCCGCCCGCCTCCTCGACGTCGAGGCGGAGAAGGTTCCAGGCGCGTTCGGGTTCGCCCAGCCGTACCAGCAGGGCCGCCCAGCCGTAGCGGAACGAGGCGACGCGCTTGTATTGGGCGGGCGACTTTTCCCGCATGTCGCGGAAGCGCTCTTCCATCGCGGCGAGCGCTTCCATCGCCTTCGCCTTGTCGCGGCTGCGGATGTGGAGTTGCGCCAAATCGAGGCGGGTCGAGAGGGCGGCCTGGACGTCGTCACCGGCGGCGGCGAGTTCCTCCCGGCGCATGGCGTCGGCCGCGTCGTAGCGGCCGACCCGCTCGTACAGGCTGGCGAGTTCCTTCAGGTTGCCTGCGTCGCGGTCGTGTTCGATCATCTGCTCCATCGCCGCCACGCCGGCGGAATAGGTGTGGAGGCGCCAGTATTCCTGTACGCGAATCATCTCTTCCGCATAGTCGCGGTCCCAATAGATGCGGGCCGACAGGACGAAGGGCGTGCGCGTTTCCTCGTCGGCGAAGCGGAGCAGCAGCGGCACGGCTGCGGCGGTAAAGCCGCCGGCGCTGTCGTCGTCGAAATGCCGGTAGGCCTTTTCCACCGCGCCGAGGCGGGTGGCGTCGGCAAAGCGGAGCACCGGGCCGGTCTGCAGGACGATGAACTGGTAGCCGTCGCCGTCCTCCTCCAGCCAGCCGGCGGCCGCGTGGGCGGGGAGCTGCATCACGTGGGCCAGATTGCCCTGGCGGATGGCGAGGGCCTGGAAAAACTCCGCCAGATCGTCGCAGTCGCCGATAAGCCTGCCGACCCAGCGCCGCTCCAGCGACTCGTAGACCGTCTGGTGGGTGTCGGACAGGCCGTAATGGCTGCCGATGAGGTTGGGCATTTCCGGCAGGGGCGAGTCGGAGCAATAGCGGAAAAACACCTTGTAGATAAGCGCCAGTTCGCCCGGCTCGGCCAGGACCCGGGCGGCGTGGTCGAGCCAGCCGTCCTGAGCCGCGCGGCGATCGCCTTCGTCCTCGATGGCGGAGAAGTCGGGGCTCGCGACCGTTCCCCGGGTCGTGGCGATAAGAACGGGGTCGCCCTGGTCGTCCAGCACCGGAACGAAGAGGGGAAAGTTCCAGCCCATCGGGCCGCTGACGGTGTCGCGCCGCCCGAGGGCGTCGAGGGTGACGGCTCCCAGTCACCGGTCAGCGTCGCCCACGGCCGCTTCGGCCCCGGCGTCGTAGGACGCGACCCGGCCCAGCATTGCGTGCCACACCTCGGTGGACGCCGGGACCCCCTTCGGCCGCGAGACGCGGCGGCCGTCGTAGCGGTCGAGGACCGACATGACGTAGAACTGCCGCCCGGGCAGGGGCGTGTGGAAATAGGTGGCGTCGTCTGTTTCGAGGCGCCATTCGTAGCGGGAAAGCGTTTCGCCCGTCTCGCTGTCGCGGATGGCGGCGGTGCCGTTGGCGGCGTCGATTTCCGGCTTGGCGACAGCCACGAGCCGCGCGCCGTCGCCGGCGTCGACGCTGAAGCGGTCGACGCCGTTTTCGATGCGGGTCAGCGTTTCGCGGTAGCGGTCGAGCTCTGCCCGGCGTTCGGGCGAGAGCGACTCGACGTGGGCTTCGAGATAATCGGCTTCGATAAGCCGGCGGCAGAAGGCGTTGTCGAAATAATCCCGCGCGTCGACCGGCCGGTAGGTGCCGAGCAGCACCGGATTGAGGGCGGAGCGAAGCGGTTGCGGGATTGATTCGTCCCCCATGACGCCTTCGTGCAGCGCCCTGGCGGCGGCGAGAAAGTCCTGGGTCATCATGTCCGCGCCAGCCGGGGCCGGCAGCAGGGTGACTTCGCGGAGGGCGCCCTGGTAGAAGGCGCGCAACGGCGCCGGTGTCGAGGCTTCGGGCGAGGCGGCGAGGGCGATAAGCCCTTTCGGCGCTTCCATAATCTCCCACTCGCGGTGGTAGTCCGGCGTCACGCCCGCCTGGGCCATGGCTTGCGCCATCCGCGTCATCCAGCCGAGCGGCTTCTGGAACAGCACCGCCCACCCGGAGCGGAACGAGTAGCCGTCGACCTCGGCGCGAAAGCGTTCGCGCAGGTCGTCCTTGTCCAGGCGGATGCGGACGTCGCTGCCGAGGTGGGCGAGGCGGATCTCGGCCGAGTCGGCGTCGTGGCGGAACGAACCGGGCACGACGCGGGTATCGGGATGCGACGACCCGATGCGGATAAGGCTCCAGGCGAGGCGGGTGCCGTCGGCGACGGCGCCGCGGCGGATTTCCTCCTGATACTGGTCGAAGAGCGCCTCGCGGGTTTTGACCAGCGCGTCGGCGCGGCTCCAGGCGTCGGTGATCAGTTCCACCGCCTCGACGGCGAGGGAGTGCGAGGTGTGGTCGATGGCGGCGGCCTGGGCGATAAGGGAGGGGAAATGGCGTTTGTCGTAGTCGGGCGAGACGAGGGCTTCGTCGGCGTAGACTTCGGCGTCGAGAACGAGTTTGGCCAACAGGTGCAGGTGATCGCGGATAACGGCGTCGCGGGGCGGGAGCGTTTCGTCTTCAGCGGTCTGCGGGAACAAACCGGCGGCGCTGGAACGGACCATGTCGCAGTATTCGCCCAGCACGCCGGGACGGCGTTCCCGCGCAGCGGCGACGAGGGCGCTGAGTCTGGCGGCGTATTCGTTGGCGGGGACGAGGGCGTTGGCGTCGTGGATAAGTTGCGTGTCCGGGAGTTGCAGCGGGTCGGCGGCATGCAGCCACGGGGTCGGTGCAATCAGGGAGAGGGCGAGAAGCAGAAGCAGGAACCGGTTTTTCATGCGCGAGATCCTCGGTGAATCGGAACGAATGCACGACGCGGCCGCAGCAAGGAGGCGCTCCAGCGGAGCAGGGCCGCGGCAGGGACGGGCGTCATGGGTATATGGTACACGTTAGGGTCGCTAAACCCATTGCTGTCGCCATGGGCGGAAAACCCTGTCGATATGGAGTGAATTTTCCTTGCGGGCGGGACGTGCGGCAAGTACTATTTACCGTCCCGATGCGAGTCACGGCCAGCCCGGACTCGGCCGGGCAGAACCGACCGCCGCACGCGGGCGTAGCTCAATGGTAGAGTGATAGCTTCCCAAGCTATATACGAGGGTCCGATTCCCTTCGCCCGCTCCATATCAAAACCACGGCCAGGGACTGCCTTGGCCGTTTTTCATTCTCCCCGCGAAATGGAGGGCCGGCGCTCAGGGCCTGATGCGGACGCTGGCCCGCTTGTTGCCGAAGATTTTTTTCGCCAGCGGCTTTTCCACGATAATGATGATAACCGCCCCCAGGATCATCGCCATGCCTGCCGCGATGCGCAGGGTAAAGCTTTCGTCAAACACCGCCACGCCGATAATGACCGCCGTCACCGGCTCGAGCGCGCCCATTATGGCGGTCGGGGTGGACCCGATCGTCCGCACCGATATCGCCATCAGGACCAGCGATATGATGGTGGGCACGAGCGCCATCATCGACACCCACATCCACTGCGTCGCCGTGGTGAGCAGGTGTATGCGGTTCTCCCCGCCAAGGAGCGAGTGGGCGAGTATGGTCAAGCCGCCGAAAAGCATCACGAAAAAGGTGAGTTTGATGGGCGACAGGCTCAGGTCCGCCTTGTTGATGACCACGACGTAGGTCGCGTACGAAACCGCCGACACCACGCACAGCACGACCCCGATCGTGCTCAGGACCGCCCCGCTTTCCCCCTTGTACAGAAGCGCGATGCCCGCCAGCGCCAGGACGATGGAAAGCGCGGTCAGGAGGGCGACACGCTCCTTGAAAAACACCGCCATGATGACGGCGACAATCACCGGATAGAGAAACAGGATGGTGCAGGCGATGCCGGCATCCATGTAGTGGAAGCTGGTGAACAGGGACAGCGAGGATATCGCGAAGGTGACGCCGAGGGCGAGACAGACCCACAGATCGTGCTTCCGTATGGCGAAGGAGGTTTTTTGCGCCAGCATCAGTCCCGCCAGGATCACAGTCGCCAGCCCGTAGCGGTAGAAGATCACCGTGTTGACGTTGACGCCCTCGGCGTACAGGTTGAGCGCGCCCAGCGGATTGGTGCCGTAGGTGATGGCGGCGATGATGCCGCAGGCATAGCCTTTGTATTTCGGACTCATGGGTTTCTCTTCTCGCGGGGCGGTGCGGGCCTTTTTCGGAAAAGCGCGCCTTGCCGCCCATAATCCGCACCACGGTACCGGGACCCTGGTCCAAAGTCAAAGCGTATTTCTCCCGCCCGACATGAATGCCGGAGGGGCGGCTCACCGGCGAATCGGCGGACCGCTCTTATGACGAAAAATACCGGTAATTGCTCCGCAAGGCCAGGAGCGCCGGCAGGGTCATGGCTGCTGCGGCGATGCTGTTGCCGGAGAGGTGTTCGTAGAGGAGGGTGACGGCGCGCTCGCCCTGTTCGCGGTGAAATTGATAGATCGAGGCGTCCAGGATACCTCTGTCGAAATAGGGGGCGATCTCCGTAAAGACGTCGGAGCCGATAAACAGCGGCCGCCGGCGCGGCGGCGTTTCGGCCAGGAGCTCGCAGACGAGGTGGGTGTTGCGGGCGTTGCAGCAGAAAATCGCGTCCGGCTTGTCCTTCGCCAGCGATGCGGTAATTTTCCCCGCCATGCCGGCCCTGCCGATTCCCTCGATGCGAATCAGCCCGGCCGCCGGAGCCACCTGCGCCATATGGTCGGCAAAGGCGGCGGCGTAGATTTGGTTGCTGTGGCTGTCCGTCTGGCCGGGCAGAAAAAGAACCCGTCCGCGCCCGTCCGGCAGGGCGTAGGAGAGAAATTCCGCCGCCAACCGGCCGCAGGTGCGGTGGTCCGTCTTGACGCTGGCGACGCACTTGGCCTCTTTCTCGTAACTGGCGACCAGGACCACGGCGACGCCGCGACGCGAAAAACGCGACACCCACTCCTCCGCCTCGGGCGTGTCGGCGATGGTGACGATGCCGTTTATCCCCTCCGCCTCCTCGTCGTCGTAGAGATCGCGGAGCGCGTTCGCCATCTTGTCCAGCCGGTAGGGCGTCTCCACGAAGTCGAAGCCGACCTTGTACCGGGACAACGACGCGGCAGCGTCGCGCACGCCCTTCCAGATGCCGCGGAAAAAGAAGCGGTCCTCGCGGGTGGGACTGGGGAGCAGCACCGTCACCCGCATTTCGCCGCGCTTCATCATCGAGGCGACTTCGTTGACGCGGTAGTTGGTGGCCTCGACGATGTCGAGGATGCGCTGGCGCGTCTCCTCGCCCAGTCCCGGCTTTCCGTAAATGGCGCGGTGCACCGTGCCTATGGACACGCCCGCCTCGGCGGCGATTTCCTTCAGGGTCTTTTTCGCATGGGACACGATACTCTCCTCGAACCGGCTTTGCACTCCTCCAGTATAAAGCGTAATTCATGTTTTCCTAAAACGTTTTAGAAAAAATCCTGGAATTTTCTCAAAATCGTTTGACAAGTGCGTTCCATCGGGTACTATGCAAAAAGGAAAACGTTTTAGTAAAACAATACCTAGTCCTTTGGTTCCACGCCGGGAACGTTCGCCGTTCCCCTCCCGCACCCGTAATCGTCTTCTGGCCGGACTCCCGTCCCCTCGCCCGACCGGGCGGCCCGGTTTCCCTGTTGTCGACTCTTGATTGTGGAGAACGCTTATGACCAGTTCCATCCGTCGCTGTTTGGGAATTGTCGCCTGCCTGGCGGTGCTGGCGGGTACCGTTGGCGCGGCCGAAGTGACCCTGCGCTATGCCGAGCTCAATCCGCCCGCCCACCCGATGACCCGGGGCGCGCTCGAATACGCCCGGCTGGTAGAGGAGAAATCGAACGGCCGCATCGAGATAACCGTCTACGATTCGGGCCAGCTCGGCGCCGAAAACTCGATGATGCAGGCGCTGCAGATGGGCGCGGTCGATTTCTGCCGCTCCAACGTTATGAACATGGAGGACTTCGGCGTCGAATCGTTCAGCGTCTTCGGCCTCCCCTATATCTTCCGGGACGTCCACCACCTGGGCGCGGTGCTGCGGAGCGACATCGGCGAAAAGTTCCTCGAGGACATCCAGGCCGCCGGCACCAGCATGGTCGGCATCGGCTATATGGAAGAGGGACCGCGCAACATGTTTTTCTCGCGCAAGGAAGTGCGCCGTCTCGAAGACCTGCGCGGTCTGAAGATTCGCGTTCCCGAAACGCAAATCATGATTGACACCATGATCGCCCTCGGCGCCAACCCCACCCCGCTCGCCTATTCGGAACTGTACACCTCCATCCAGACCGGCGTCGTCGACGGGGCGGAGAACGGCATCACCGGTTATGTCACGAACAGCTTTTTCGAAGTCGCGCCGATTTACGTCAAGGACGCCCACACCTTCGGGGCCGGGCTGCTGCTGATTTCCGAATTCACCTGGAACCGCCTTTCGGAAGAGGACCGGACCATCCTCCGCGAGTGCTACCCGGCCGCCATGGACTTCGTCCGCGACATCACCCTGCAAATCGAGGAAGAGTACTACCGGGAAATGCGGGACAAGGGCATCGCCGTCATCGAGGTCGAGGACCCCGAGGCATGGCGCAAGGCGGTCGAGCCGCTGCACGCCAAGTACGGCGCCGGCTACCGGGACATCATCGACCGCATCAAGAAGATGTAAGCTTCCTGCTTCTGTTCGCACCGGTACCGGCTGCGGCAAACGGGTCTCGCCAGTCCGTCCATTCCGTCTCCACCACGCGTCGCCCCGACGTGATGGAGCGCCATTCGACAAGGAGTTCCCATGCGTCGATTGATTGACATGTTTTTCTGGGTGATTCACAACCTGTGCAAGGTGCTGCTGGTGGTGCAGGTGCTGGCGTGCGCGACCGTGTTTGTCGGCAGATATGTGGTCGGGTCCACGCCCGCCTGGGCCGATCCGGTGGCGATGCTGTGCATGGTGTGGCTGTGCATCCTCAGTTCCGCCCTCGCCGTGCGGGACGACGCCCACCTGCGCATCACCGTGATCGACAAGTTCCTGTCGGCCCGCGCCCTGAAGGCGCTGAACGCGCTGACCGCCCTGATCGTTCTCGTCATTGCGGTGTTCATGGTGTATTCGGGCGGGCTGTTGACCCAGCTCACCACCCGAAACAAATTGCCCGGCCTCGGCATTCCCACCGCGTGGATGACCGTGGTGCTGCCCATCACCGGCGTCGCGTATCTGGTGGCGCTGCTGTATCGTTGGAGGACCAGGAATGAGCGTTGAACAGATAGCCACCCTGCTGCTGGTGGGAATTTTCCTCGGCCTGGTCGCGGTCCGCGTCCCGATGGTGTTCGCCATCGGCGCGGCGACGCTGACCACGACCCTCTACCTGAAGCTGCCCCTGATGATGGTGGCGCAGAACATCCTCAAGGGCATCAACGTCTACACCCTGCTGGCGGTGCCGTTCTTTATCCTCGCCGGCGAGTTAATGGGGGCGGGCGGGATATCGCGGCGGCTTATCGATCTGTCCAGCGCCCTGGTCGGCTGGATTCGCGGCGGCCTGGCGATGGTCAATATCGTCGCCTCGGTGTTCTTCGGCGGCATCTCCGGTTCGTCGTCGGCCGACACCGCCTCCATCGGTCCCATCATGATCCCGATGATGGAGAAACACGGCTACGACCGCGACTTCTCCACCTGCGTGACCATGGCCAGTTCGGTGCAGGGCATCCTCATCCCGCCCAGCCAGAACATGGTCATTTATTCGCTCGCCGCCGGCGGCGTCTCCATCGGCAAACTGTTCGTGGGCGGATTGGCGCCCGGCCTGCTCCTGGCGGTGGCACTGATGGTTCTCAGTTATTTCTATTCGGTCAAGAGAAACTATCCGGTGAGCGAAGCCTTCTCCATCCGCCGGGTGTGGGTCACTTTTAAGGAGGCGGTGTGGGGGCTTATCACCGTTCTCATCGTGGTGGTGGGCGTCATTTCCGGGGTTTTCACCACCACCGAATCGGCGGCCATGGCGGTGGTGTGGGCGTTCTTCGTCACCTTTTTCGTCTACAGGGAAATCCCGTTGTCGGAACTGTCGGGCATTCTCGGCCGCACCGTCAACACCATTTCCACCATTATCATCCTGGTCGGCATGTCGACGGCCCTGGGCTGGATCCTTACCTATCTGCGGATTCCGCAGCTCATCTCCGCGACGGTGTTTTCCTACACCAGCAACCCGCTGGCGATTCTCCTGACCCTGAACGTGCTCCTGCTCATTCTCGGCATGCTGGTCGACATGGCCTCCCTGATTCTCATCACCACGCCCATCCTCCTGCCGATCGTCACCTCCATCGGCATGGACCCCGTGCATTTCGGCGTGCTGATGGTGTTCAACCTCGGCATCGGCCTATTGACGCCGCCGGTGGGGACGACGCTGTTTATCGGCTGTTCCATTTCCAAACTGCCGATGGAGCATCTGGCGCGGAGCATGATTCCCTTCTACATAACCATGGTCATCTGCCTGATGTGCATTACCTTTGTGCCGCAGTTCGTCATGACCCTTTCCGACATCCTCTTCAAATAAGCGATTGGAGACACCGTGACTTCCCGAGAACGCCTCTTGTGCCTGCTGGGCGGACAAACGCCCGACCGGGTTCCCGTCAGCCCCTTTGTGCAGGAAGAATACCTGTCCTATTACTTCAGGAAAAAGGACACACACCGCCTCCTTGACGCCATTCTGCTGGCCGAGGAACTGGACTTCGACCTCATCACCCGGCAATACCTCGTCTCCGCGCCGTACTTCATGACCGAGAGCGCGCCGAATTGGGACGTGCGCGTCGACGAGGAAGTCCGCGACGGCAATTACTACCGCACCACCGTCATCAGGACGCCCGGCCGCGACCTCCGCCAGGTCGAGGGCGCGCCGTACAACGAGGACATCCTCTCCGGCATCCACTTCAGCACGGTGGAGTATCTCATCAAGGACGAGGACGATTTCGAAGCGTTCCAGAAATACGTCCCGGCCATGGACAAGCCCGGCCACGACGCCATCCTCGAGGCCGGCCGTTTTGCGCGCGGAAAAATCGGTCAGCGGGGCGTCACCTGTCCCTGGGCCATCGGCGGCGTCTACAACCTCGCCTCCACCTACATCAACGTCCAGAACATGCTGATGGACGCGCTGGCGGACGAGGACTATTACGCCGCCTACATGAACCTTTTCACCGACATCGCCGTCCGCAATTACGCCGCCTTTACCGAAAGCGAGTTCGACTGCGTCGGCATCCAGGGAAACATCGCCAACGGCGCGATGATGGGCGAGGAGTTTTTCCGCGAAAACGTCCTGCCCTACGAACGCCGCGCCCTCGACGTCGTTATCGCCTCGGGCAAGCCGACCGTCTATCACAACTGCGGCAATGCCAAAAACCTCTACCCCTGCTACACGGAACTGGGGATAACGGTGTGGGAGACGGTGTCGCCGCCGCCGCAGGGCGACAACGATCTCGCCGAGGCGAAGGCGTATTTCGGCGACGCCCTTGTCCTGAGCGGCAATTTCGACCAGGTCAATTTCCTCAAGACCGCCGCGCCGGAAGCTGTCGAAAAAGCCGCCGCAGAAACGATGGCTGTCGGCAAAAAGGGCGGGCACTACATTTTCGCCGCGTCCGACTATCTCGAGGTCGGGACGCCGCTCGAGAACGTCACGGCGATGCTGCGTGGCGCGCGCTCACAGGCGGAGTATTAGGATGGCGAACGCTGGCGTGCGATACTACCGCACCTTCGACGAAACGTCTCTTCAGGACCGCCCCGGCCACGCGTCGTGCGTCATGCTGGACGCGTCGAACGGCTGCACCGGCGAATGCCTGGCCGGCATCAGCATCTACCACGACGAATCGTTCCCCGAGGCGCAGACGCATCCGTTTCAGGAAGGGTTCTACGTCATCGAGGGGCGGGGCGAGGCGATGGTGGGGAGCGAGCGCTTTCCGATTGCGGCGGGAACGTCGTTTCTCGTTCCCGCCGGTACCGCCCACGCCCTCTGCAGCCGGGGCGGCGCGGCGGTGAAAGTGTTCTGGTTCCACAGCGAATAAAAAACGCGCGGGCCGTTGCCGCAACCCCAACGGCGAAGCAATTGTTTCTTCCAGGTAAGGATGGTAAAGGGGGTGCATCCGAAAAAAAACCGCACCCCTCGGGATGCGGTTTTCTCAGGCTTGGCCTTTTTTCTCATCGCGCAATACGGTATTTTCACCAAAACGCTTCATTCTTTTCCGCACGTCACCCCGGCGGGAAAAACGTCCGCTGCGCTCCGAACGGGATGTTGTGCCGGGGCAAGGCGGGATGGACATGGACGGCAGGGCATCCTGAATCGCTTTTGCAGCACAGGGTCATTCGCCCCTTGCCCCGGCACAACCACACGCGTGCCCGCTGGTCGTCGCTTCACCGCCGGGGTGACGGGCGGGGGCGCCGATATGGACATCCTTCGAATATCGAATCGGTGCATCCCTAATCCACCGAAACCAAATCATACCGGCGCGAACCCATGCCCATCTCTTCCATATAGGATATCTGGCGCATGCCGTGGCGCGACTCGATGCGTTCCGTCAGATCCCTTCGCTGTTCCGCCGGCAGCGCGTAGAGCAGATCAATCGAGGCCTGGTCGACGGCGACGATGTCGGTCGAGGCGATGATGCCGATGTCGGGGGTGGTGACGGGCTCCGCGCCGACGCCGGCGCAGTCGCAGTCCACCGACATGTTGCGCATGACATTGATGTAGGTCATCGCCGGGCCGAAATGGGTGAGGACGGCTTTTCCAGACTCGACTATATTCTCCATCAGGCGTTCGCCCGAGTGGCCCCACATATTGTCGCCGTCCTGGTGAATCTGTTTTTTGCCGACTTTTCCCGAGGCGCAGCCGATGGCGATATTCTTCAGCGAGCCGCCGAAGCCGCCCATCATGTGGCCCTTGAAATGGGTTAGGACAAGCATCGAATCGTAGTTCGTCAGGTTGCGGCCCATGGCGATTTCCGTGAGCCACTTGCCGCCCGGCACCGGCAGCATGACATCGCCGTCCGCGTCCAGGATATCGACCGGGCAGAAGTCCCAGCCGTTGGTGCGCAGCACGTCGCGGTGGCCCTCGGTGGTACGGCGCGGGCTGTTGTAGAAGGTGTTTGTCTCCACCACGGTGGCGCTGGGAATGTCGTTCAGGAGTTCCTTGACCCATGCCGCCGGCACGATGTTCGGCCCGTGCGGTTCGCCGGTGTGGAGTTTGACGGCAACCTTGCCCCGGATGGGCAGGTTGACGCGGCTGTACACTTTCCGCAAGCCGGCCGGGCTGATGTCGCGTGTGATGTATACCGTGGACTTCCCGCCCGGTGCGGCGGTGGCGTCGGAAGGGTCGGCGGCCGCCATGGCCAATCCGCCCGTCAGTTTGCCCGCAAAGGCCAGCCCGGCGGCGGAAAGCCCCACCGTCTTCAAAAATTCGCGTCTGTTCATCGATGCTCCTTATTCGGATCGACGGAGTGTACCGCCGCGCGGCGCGACAGCGAGCCGTCAGGCTTTTTTCCCGTATGGTTGACCAGATAGCGGAGCCACACGCTGCCGCCGTCCAGCACCGTCGCTTCCTGCAGGATAAAGCCGATGCCCTGCGAGGACGCATGGCCGCCCCGGGTCTCGAACAGCGTCGGCGAGCCGGACGAGCCGTCCGCCGCCGCGGCCATGACGATGCTGATTTCGTCGCACATGCCTGCCTGGATAAACGACCAGTTCAGCACGCCGCCGCCGCCGAGCATGAGGGTCGACACGCCGAAGAGGCGTTTCATTTTTCCGAGCGCCAGCGGGATGTCCAGTTCGTCCGCGCCGGCGATAATGTAGGAGATCCCGAGCCCGCGCAGGAACGATTTGTACGCGTTCGACACCCTGCCGGTCAGGACCTCCACCACGTGGGCGGACACCTCCTCGTAGCGGAGGGTGGCGGATTCCCAGCCGAGCCGGCCCGACGGGTCGACCGAGACGTAGTACATGGGCGCGTCCGGCACGGCGACGAAATCGCCTTCCGGCACTGGCGGCGCGGTTTCGTCCAGGACAGGGACGCGGTAATCGGTGAAATTGTCGTCGGTGGTCACCCGGCCGGACAGCCAGCCCTGGTGGCGATAGTACGGTGCGTCGCCGAAGGCAATCCTGTGAAACGCCTCGCCCGCCGCCTCGCCTTCCGGCGTCTCCATATAGGGGCCGATGATTTTCCCGTCCAGGGACGTCATCATATGGCAGAAAATATAGGGTCTGTCCTGCACATTGTGTACCTCGCGCATGGCGCTCTCCTGAAGCCTTTTCGGTGCGGCCGGGACCGGTCCGCCTTTTCTAGGATACTCGGCAGGGACCTGAGAGCAAATACTTTGATTGCATAGTATGGTATGCCTGAAAGGTATAGCTCCTGCAGTTTGCCAGCCACAGGGGGTCCGGACCAGGCTTACGGTGACGCTCACGGTCTGGCCCGGCTATCCGCACGTGTTCCAGTGGTTACACCGCGATCTCGAAGGAGGACGCATAGCCCTGCGCGACGCGGCGGGCTTTGTCGTCTCGGCTCTCGAGGGGACGGTGGTCCGCTAGCGCAGGGGCAAGCCCTTACGGTCTTACCCTCCCATCCGCCTACCGCAAAGAGGAGACCCGACGGACTGACATGCGCTACGAGATTCTGTGGCATGGACCCCGGCCGAACAGCCCGTTTTGCGCCCGGTTCACGGTCCAGACGCCGGGGTGACGAAAAGGGGAGTTGTGCCGTCTTGAGGCCAAAACACCCAAACTTCCCCCAGACGTCACCCCGGCGTGCGGCCGAAAGCTCCGTTGTGACACAAAGGGAAACCCGAGCGAAATACCCCTCACTCCGACCCTCTCCCTCGCCGGGAACGAGGGAGAATCGTGCCTCCCGCTCCGTCCCCATACACGGCCAACAATTCCCCCACCTTGCCCCTGCCGTCGCCGCGACGGCTGATGCAGCGCCGCACCGCAAAGGTGTGGAGCGCGTCCGCGTTGGCGTAGAGTGTCCGCGTCAACGGCAGGTCGTGGTTCGAGACGATGACCCGGATGCCGCGCCTGCCCGCCGCCTCGGCCAGGCGGGCGAGTTCCCGTTGCTCCTCCAGCCCGAACACCGTGCCCGAATACGACGTGAAATTCGCCGTCGCCGACAGGGGCGCGTAGGGCGGATCGCAGTAGACGACGTCGCCTTGACGGAGTTTTTTGAAGGTGGCGCGGAAGTCGGCCTCGGCGAACGTCAGCCGCGTGCGCTGAATCTTGTCCAGAAACGCCCGCATCTCCGCCTCGGGAAAATAGGGCCGCTTGTAGCGGCCGAACGGGACGTTGAAGCCGCGGCGGGCGTTGTAGCGCACCAGGCCGTTGTAGCCGTGGCGGTTCAGGTAGAGAAACAGGGCGGCCCGCTCCGGCGACTGCGGCAGCGCGTTGAAGCGCTCCCGCCGCGCGTAATAGCCGTCCGGGTTGTTGCCGTTCCGGAACAGGGCGCGGCAGTGCGCGATGAATGCGTCGCCGCCTTCGCCCAAGCGGATAAAAAAGTCGATAAGGTCGGGATTGTTGTCGCAGAGGAACGCGGCCTTGTGGCTGCAGTTCAGGAACACCGCGCCCGAGCCGACAAACGGCTCCACCAGCCTCGTCCCCGGGCCGAGCGCGGGGATGATGGCGTCGAGAAGGCGGAATTTGCCACCCGCCCACTTGAGTATGGGGCGGGTGCGCACGCTAGTCCTCGTCTTTGCGGGCGCGGTTCATGAGTTCGTCCAGCGCCTGTTGCGGCGATTTTCGGTCCCACAGCACGGCCGCGACCTGTTCGGTTATCGGCATGTCGATGTGATGCTTTTTCGCGAGGCTGACGGCGAGGGAGGTGGTGGACACGCTCTCCGGCACGCCGTTGATGGAGGCGAGGATCGTTTCAAGCGTCTCGCCCCCGGCGAGGCGGCGGCCGACGGCGCGGTTGCGGCTGAAATCGGAAATGCAGGTGGTGATGAGGTCGCCCATCCCGGCCAGTCCGGAAAAGGTCGACGCCTCGGCGCCGAGCGCGACGCCGAGGCGGGTCATCTCGACCAGGCCCCGGGTGGCGAGGGCGGCCAGGGTGTTGTCCCCGAGTTCCATGCCGTTGGCGATGCCGGCGGCGAGGGCGATGATGTTTTTGACCGCGCCCGCCACCTCGACGCCGACGATGTCGCGGCTCGCATAGACGCGGAACCGGGGCGTCGTGACAATGCGCTGGATGCGCCTGGCGGTCTCGAGTTCTTCCGCCGCGACGACGACCGACGCGGGAAGCCCCTTCGACACCTCTTCGGCGTGGCTCGGGCCGGACAGCGCGACGACATGGCGCGCGCCAAGGCATTCACGGACTACTTCCGACGGGCGGTGCAGCGTTTCGTCAAAACCCTTGGTCAGCGAGAGGACGGGCGTGTCTTCCGGCAGCGCGCCGGCTCCGCCCAGAAGGACCGTGCGCAAAAACTTCGACGGCACCGCGATGACCACCAGGTCGGCCCATTGCAGACAATGGGCCAGAACCGGTTCGTAGTCGATGTCGGCCGGCAGCGTCACGTTCGGCAGAAAGCGGCTGTTCCTGCCGGTCGAGCGCATCGTCTCCAGGTATTCGGCGTCATGGCTCCACATGCGAATCCAGTGGCCGGAGCCGTGCAGGACCAGGGCGATGGCGGTTCCCCAGGCGCCGTCGCCGACGATGGCGATTCGTTTTTTGCGTTCCGACATAGTTCACCCTTGTTTGCTGTGTGGCATCATTTCCTGTGCGCCGCCGTTCCGGCAGGCGAAGGCGGCGACCTCCCGCGCCGCGCGGACGGCGGCGAATTCGTCGCCGAGGCTTCGGCGCAGGTCGCGCAGCTTCGAGCGCATCTTCCTGTAATAGCGGTGATCGCCCAGGAGGCGGATTATTTCGCCCGCCAGGTTTTCCGCCGTCGCGTCCTTTTGCAGAAACTCCTGCACCAGCCTTTTGCCGGCGAGGATGTTCGGCAGGGACACGTAGGGCAGTTTGACGAACATTTTGGCGATGTAAAAACTGGCGGCGTGGCCGGCGTAACAGACCGCCATCGGCACCCCCAACAGCGCCGCTTCGAGGGTCGTCGTGCCGCTTTTCGCCAGGACGACGGAGGCGGCGGCAAGCAGTTCCTGCGACTCGCCGTGGATGAACGACACGGCCTCCGGCAGCGGCGCGTATTCGGCCAGCTTGTCCTTGCTCCAGCCGGGCGCGAGGGCGACGGCGATTTTCAGCTCCGGGAATCTGGCCCGCACCAGCGCCATCGTCTCCACCATCACCGGCCACAGGTAGCGTATTTCCTGGGTGCGGCTGCCGGGGAACACCGCCATCACGCCCCGGCCCGGGTCGCTGTGGCGGCGCACATCCTCGACCTTGAGGACGCGGGTCATGCCGCCGCCGTCGATGCGGCGCAACTGGTCCAGGGTCGGGTTGCCGACAAAGACGGCGTCGACGCCCCGGTCGTGAAAAAACTTCTCCTCGAAGGGGAAGATGCACATGGTGCGGGTAATGTCCCGCCGCAGGTTCTTGACCCGCCACTCCTTCCACGCCCACAGCTTCGGCGCGATATAATAGAGGATGGGCAGATCGGGCCAGCGCTTATGGACCTTCCTGGCGAGATGGAGGTGGAACGACGGCGCGTCGACCACCACCAGCGCGTCATGGCGTTCCCGCGCCAGGCAGGCGAGTATCGACTCCGCCGCCCGTTTGTAGAACGACAGGTGCCCGAGCGCCTCCCAGAATCCCATCACCGCCTGCCCGGTCATGTTCACGGCCAGGGACGCGCCCGCTCCGGCCAGCAGATCGCCGCCGGCGGCGTTGACCTCGGAGCCGGGATTCTCTTCGAGAAAGGCCCGGACAAGGTGCGAAGCGTGACGCTCCGCCGACACTTCGGCGGTGGAGACGAAGATTCGTGGCATTGGTTGCGGGCATCCCTCACATATGGCGGCAAATAGTCAAAGTGTCCGCATCGCCAAGGCCTTTTGCAAGGATTTTTGTCCGATTACACACGCGGCGCGGCCGTCTCCGGCCGCGCCGCCCCACCCGCAGGGATGGACCACGCTTACCGCTTCAGGACGATGCGCCGGGAGAAATTCCCCTTCTTCGCGCCGAACTGCCGCCTGCCCCAGGCCATGGCCCGTTCCGCCAGGGTCTGGAAGATGACGTAGAGGCCTGGAATGAAAATCATGCCGACCACCATCGCCACCAGCATGCCCCAGAAGGTGGTCTGGCCGATGGCCTGGCGGCTGCCCGCGCCCGCGCCGGACGCGGCGACCATGGGCGCGACGCCGATGACGAACGACAGCCCGGTCATGATGACGGCGCGGAAGCGCATCCGCATCCCGGACATGGCGGCTTCGTAGATGCTCTTGCCGTCCTCGCGTTCCTGCTTCGCGAATTCCACCATCAGGATGGTGGTCTTGGCGGTCAGGCCCACCAGCATGAGGAGGCCAAGCTGGCAGTAGATGTTCAGGGACTGCCCGTAGAAAGAGAGCGCCGCCAGCCCGCCCAACGTCGCGGTCGCGACCGAGAGGATGACCGATACCGGCATGGTCCAGCTTTCGTACTGCGCCACCAGGAACAGGTAGCCGAACACCAGCGCCAGCAGCATGAGCCACAGGATCTGGCCCTGGTTCTGGCTTTCCTGGTAACTCATGTCTGTCCAGGAAATCTGGTAGTCGGCCGGCAGCTCGGTGCGGACCAGTTCCTGGATGGTCGCCATCATCTCGCCCGAACTGACGAACGGCAGGCTCTGGGTGTTGACGCTGGCAGACTGGAACATGTTGAAGCGTTCCGCCCGGCGCGGCCCAAGGGTCCACTCCACCGTCGCCAGTGCCGACAGCGGCACCGACGCGCCCGAGTTCGAGGTGACGTGGAGCCGGCCGACCGCGTTAACGTTTTCGCGGAACGGCGCGGCCGACTGCACCTTGACCTTGTAGGTCTTCGAGTTCATGTTGAAGTCGTTGACATAGATGGAGCCGAGCTGGGTCTGGAGCGTATTGAAGACGGCGCTGACCGGGACGTCGAGGGCTTCCGCCTTGGCGCGGTCGAGGTCGAGCCGCAGCATCGGCGTGTTCGCGTCGAAGGAGGTAAAGGCGTACATCGCCTTGCCGGTGTCCATAATCTTCGCCAGCAGGTGGTTGGTCGCCTGGGCCAAATCCTGGGCCGTTTGCGAGCCGGTCGCCTGCAGGGCGAAGGAGACGCCGCCGGTCGCGCCCAGGCCCATGATGGGGGGCGGGGCGAAGGCGGTCACGGCGGCGTCGGGGATGACGGCGGCGCGGCGGCTGATCTCCGCCTGGATGGCGGTGATGGACGTTTCGGGGGTGGTGCGTTCCGACCAGTCGGCGAGGTCGAGGATGATCATGCCGAGGTTCTCGCCTTCGCCCGCGGTCATGCTGCGCCCGCTGACCGATATGACCGAATCGACGCCGGGGATGGACGCGGCGATTGTCTCCATTTCCGACAGCACCGCCTGGGTGCGGGCGAGGGCCGCGCCCGAGGGCAGGACCACGTCCACAAAGACCGCGCCCTTGTCCTCGTTCGGGAGAAAGCCGCCCGGCAGGGTCTTGTACAGGCCGTAATTGCCCAGGAGCACCGCGCCGAAGAGGATTGCCGTGAGGACCAGCCGCCTGGCCAGCAGGCCGCCGACCTTCAGGTAGCCGTTGCGGGCAAAGTCGACCGCGGCGTTGAAGCGCTTGAAAAAGCCCTTCGGCTCGCCGGTGTCGCGGAGGACGATGGCGCAGACGGCGGGGCTGAGCGTCAGGGCGCAGACGGTGGAGATGCACAGCGCGATGCACATGGTGACGGCGAATTGGGTATAGATGGTGCCGACCATGCCGCCGTAGAAGGCGACCGGCAGATACACGGCGACGACGACCAGGGTGGTGGCGATCAGCGCGCCGGTGAGTTGTTCCATCGTCTTCACGGCCGCGTCGACCGGGGTCAGCTTTTCTTCGTGGATAAGCCTGGCGCAGCTTTCGACCACGCATATGGCGTCGTCCACGACCGAACCGATGACGAGGATAAGGGCGAACATGGTCAGGGTGTTGATGCTCATGCCTAACAGGTAGAGGAAAATGAACGTGCCCATCAGCGACACCGGGATGGCCAGCATCGGCACCAGCGTCGCGCGCCAGTCCTGCAGAAACAGCCAGGTGATGACGACGACGAGAATAAAGGTGAGGATAAGGGTCTGGACGATTTCCGCCATGGTTATGCGGATGAACTCGGTGGAGTCGTAGCCGACGCCCGATTCCATCCCGGGAGGGAAGTCCTGGGCCAGGCGGGTCAGTTCGGCCTCGACGTTGTTGTAGAGTTCGAGCGCGTTCGCGTTGTTCAGCTTGAAGATGGCGAGAAGGACCGAGTCGTCGCCGTCCAGCTTGCCGACGCCGCCGTAGGATTCGGAGCCGAGTTCGACGGTGGCGATGTCCCCGAGGCGCACCTGGCGGCCTTCGTCGCCGGAGCGGACGATGATGTCGGCGAATTCCTTTTCCTCAAGCAGGCGGCCGCGCGTGTCAATCTTGTACTGCATGACGTCGGACGACGATTCGGTGCCGACCGAGCCGGTGGCGGCCTGGACGTTCTGGCTGGCGATGGCGGCGGAGACTTCGGCATAACCGATGTCCATGGCGCGCATCCGGTTCGGATCGAGCCAGACGCGCATCGAGTACTTGCGCTCGCCAAAGATAATCGCCTGGCCGACCCCTTCGATGCGCGATACCGCGTCCTTGACGTTGGTCGAGACGTAGTTCGAGAGGTAAAGGGGCGTATGCTCCGGATTCGAACTGGTAAAGGTGATCGTCGCGACGATGTCGGCCGAACGCTTGACCACGACGATGCCGTTCGAGACGACTTCGTTGGGGAGCGAGCGTTCGGCCCGCTTGACCGCGTTGTTGACGTTGACGAGCGCCATATTGGCGTCGGCGTCGGACTTGAAGGTGAGGTTGAGGGTATAGTTGCCCGAGTTGTCGGCGGTGGAGGAGAAATACACCATGTCCTCGACGCCGTTCACCTCGGCTTCGAGCGGCGCGGCGACGGTGTCGGCGACGACCTGCGCGCTCGCGCCCGGATAGGTCGCCGTGACCATGACGGTCGGGGGTGAAATCTGCGGATATTCGTCGATGGGAAGCATGAAGGCGCACATGCCGCCGGCGAGCATCAGGAACAGGGAGATGACGATGGCGAAGCGCGGCCTGCGGATAAAAATGGCGGAAAACATGGGTGACTCCGTCCAATAAGGGAGTAAGGGCGTGGGTGCGCCCGCGTACTTTCAATTGTTTTTTAGGGAATTAGCTCTTGCCGTTGACGGCGAGGACTCGTTCTGGACCAGCACCGGGCGGACCTTGTCGCCGGGGCGAATCTTGTTCATGCCGCCGGTGATGACGCGTTCGCCCGGCACCAGGCCCGAGGTGATAGCCTGGCGGCGCTGCACCAGGTCGCCCGCGACCACGCTGCGGCGCTCGACCGTATCGTCCGGGCCGACCACGTATACGTAGTGGGCCTGGCCGTCGGTCATCAGGGCGGCGGTGCCGACGGCAGGCACGGCGTCGTCGTAGCGCTCGGCCACGTGTACCTGGACGTAGCCGCCGGGCAGGAGCTGGTCGCGCGGGTTGTCGCATTCCATCGTCACCATGATGGTGTCGGTGGCGCGGTCCACCTGGTTGTCGACGTAATCGACCGCGACGGAGCCGTCGTAGCGCTCGCCGTTGGCGCGGATGATGTCGATGTTGACATTGCCGATTTCGTCGTGGGAATGGAAGTAGCGGAAATATTCGCTCTCGCTCATCGGGAAGCGCACGTCGATGGGGCTGTACTGGACGATGGTGGCGAGGACGCCGACCTCGGGCGTCACGTAGTTGCCTTCGGAAAACATCTTCTGGCCGATGCGGCCGGAAATGGGGGCGACGATGCGGCATTGGTCGAGGTTGTGCCGGGCCAGGACGAGGTTGGCCCTGGCCTCGGCCAGCTTGGCTTCGCAGAGCACCATGGTGGCGTAGGTGTTGTCGTGGGCCTGGGCGGAAGTCAAGTCCAAAATGTGGTGTAAAATACCTCCAGACAATTTATACAGGGATGC